>DUVD01000170.1 GCA_012841225.1 Fibrobacter sp. | reverse complement strand
GAACTACTCGCCTCGACTATCGCTTCTGAAGTGAAAGTCCCGCATATCATTGCACGTTTTTTGGTGAAGAGAGGCTGCTCCTCCGTTGCAGAAGCTTACTCAATGCTTTATGGCGATAAAAATTGTGTTCAAGATCCGTTTTTAATGCTTGGGATGGAAGAGGCGGTGGAGTGGATTTTTTCGATACGCGAACGTGGTGAAAGTATTTTTATTTTTGGCGATTACGATCTTGATGGATTGAGCAGCGTCGCGCTTTTATCTCGAGGATTAAAGGAAGTAGGCGTCTCTACAGAATGGAGACTTCCTAACCGCTTTAGCTCTGGTTATGGGCTTTCTATTACCGCGATTGATGAAATGATTTCTGCAGGCGCTAAAAATATTCTCACCGTTGATACCGGGATTACGGCGATTCTCGAAATTAGTTATGCTAAATCAAAAGGCCTTCGCGTAATGGTTGTCGATCATCACCAGCCTTCTGGCGATGGTCTTCCCGAGTGCGATGTTTTGCTTGACCCTCATTTAAAAGAAGATTCATATAAAAATGAAGAGCTGTGCGGCGTTGGCTTATCTTACAAATTGATTTGCGCCTTGTTTTCAAGACTAGGGCTAGAAGGCACAGAAAAGTATTTGGATTTAGTCGCTTTAGGAACTCTTGCCGACTTAGTTCCTATGACACCCGAAAATAAATATTTTACTCGTTGCGGCCTCGAATCAATGGCTAATACTCATTGGCCTGGCATTCGCGAATTATGTCGAGAAGTGCTGAATACGCATCCATTTATTGGAGGGCAAGATGTGTTGTTTCGCATTGCCCCTCTTTTAAATGCGCCTGGGCGTATGGGCTGTGCTGACGCCGCTCTTCATGTGCTTTTGTGCGACGATCCTTTAACTGCCCCTGTGCTTCACGCGAAATTAAAAGAATGGAATATGGCGCGTAAAAAAGTAGAAGCCGAAATCTCTGAAGTGGCCGCAGAATGGGTTCATAATCGTTATGGAGATAAATTACCCCCAGTTCTTATCGTCGATGGTAAAGGTTGGCATTTAGGGGTGATTGGCATTGTTGCAGCAAAAATTGCACAAAAGTTTAATCGCCCGACAGCAATTCTTTCGGTGCAAGAAGATGAAAAAGCGCACGCTTCGGCGAGGGCTGTGCTTGGATTTAATTGGCATAAGGCTCTTTTCGAATTTAGGCATTTATTCGAGCGTTGGGGAGGTCATGCTAATGCGGCTGGATTTTCCATTCTCGAGTCTAGAATTGAAGCGTTTAGAGAAGCCCTTAATATTTTTGCCAACTCTCAAGGTTTTTTTCCAGAAGAAATGAAGCGGAACACCTCTTTTGATATTTTAGTGGCCTTGTCTGAAATAGATAAAACAGTTATGGATTGGATTTTAAAAATGGAACCTTTTGGTGGTGACTTTCATTACCCTGTATTTAAAGCAGTGAAGGTTAAAGTTCATAAGCTTAGGGAATTACGGGGCAATCATTTGCAAATGGAAATTAATCAAAATGGCAGCCGTCGTTTTAGTTCGATTGCCTTTGGCATGGGTCACTTAAAACCTAAAATTGAAGCCAATAATTACGAGGTGACACTCATTTTTGAGCCTGTTTGGAATGCTTTTAATGGAAGACGCTCCATTCAACTCGCCGTAAAAGAAATGGAGTTCTAATTTTTTATGATTCGTCGAAATGCGGTCGTATTTGTTTTTTTATTCGTTTTTTTAGGTCTTCTAGCAATTCTATTTTTTGTTCCAGAGTCTAAAACACCCCTTCTTGTAGAAGATTCTGTGATAGAGCTTCCTCCGGCAGTAGTTTTTCATGGTAGGCTTTC
>DUVD01000169.1 GCA_012841225.1 Fibrobacter sp. | reverse complement strand
TTAAATCGTGTGGTTGCTCACGTAGAGAAGGTTTCAAAGTACTTTGAAATACAGCGTCACAGGCGTGGTGGCTTCCGCTTTAAGCCAAATTGCCGAATCGTATTTAGAGAAGAATAAAATTGTAAGATATTTGGAACATTGCATTTAATAAAAATTAAATTAGTTTTATGATTGATGAGATGGCGCGATAGGTAAATCCTCAAACAACTCTATCATTGCTCCCCTCCTGGTAAGTTCAAGGTTCTGGAAGCCATCTCATCATTTTTTCTATGCTCCTCATTAGAGGAGTTTTTTTTTGTCTATTTTTGTATTAATATTTAAGTATTGCCCCACCTTATCCTTTCAGGAGAATTCATGAATAATTTTCATTATCATAATCCAACGCGTCTTTTATTTGGAAAAGGAGAAATCGCTTCTATTACTCCATTGATCCCTAAATCAGCTAAGGTCATGATGATCTATGGTGGCGGTTCTATTTTTAAAAATGGAGTACACGATCAGGTAAAAAAAGCCCTTGAAGGCTTTGAAGTGATTGAGTTTGGTGGCATTGAGCCAAATCCTAAGTACGAAACATGCATGAGCGTGGTTAAAAAAATCAAAGCAGAAAAAGCCACTTTTTTATTAGCCGTCGGTGGCGGCTCGGTTTTAGACGCCACCAAGTTTATTGCTCTTGCGGCCAAATATAAAGGTGAAGATCCATGGGATTTTATAACGCAAAAAAGCCCTGCTCCAGATGAAGCGCTCCCTCTTGCCTCCATCATGACCTTGCCCGCGACCGGTTCCGAAATGAATGCGAGTTTTGTGATTAGCCGTGAATCGACCCAAGAAAAATTTGGCGGCTATTCTGAATTAATTCGTCCCTTATTTAGCGTCATCGACCCAATGACCACTATGTCTTTACCACCCACGCAAACGGCCAATGGCATTGTGGATGTTTTTGTTCATACCATGGAGCAGTATGCCACCTGCCCCAATAACGGTCCTTTACAAGATCGCCAAGCAGAAGCCATTTTATCTACCTTAATAGAAGAAGGCCCTAAGGCAATGGCTACCCCTAACGACTACGATGTTAGGGCTAATTTGTGTTGGTGCTCCACGCAAACCCTCAATGGCTATATTTCTTGTGGAATGCCTCAAGACTGGGCAAGTCATGAGATTGGGCATGAACTCACTGCATTATACGGCATTGACCACGCCCGCACCCTTTCGATAATCCTTCCAGGAGTTTGGAGAACTTTTTTAAATGAGAAAAAAGAAAAGCTAGCCCAATATGGCTCTCGAGTTCTTGGTTTAAAGGGTAATGTAGATGAAGTAGCGCTTGAGGCTATCGAAAAGACAGAAGAGTTTTTTGAGTCTTTAGGCTTGCCAACGCGCTTTAAAGCTTACGATATCAATGCTTCGGATGCGGCACGCCTCGTGAGTGAGCGGTTTACCGCCAGAAACAAACCAGGTTTTGGCGAAAAAGGGCTTATCACCCCTGAAATCGTTCGTCAAATTATCGAAAGTCGTGCTTAATTTCTTTTAATCGCATTTTCTAGTAAAGATTGAACAAGCCTCACTTCTTCGGGAGTGGGGCTTTTTTGGTTCTTAAGCGTGTAGGGGATGCCGAGTTCCTCCCACTTGTGAATGCCTAGGTTATGAAAAGGTAGCACTTCTACGCGCTCTATAGACTGCAGCGGAGCGATAAAGTCGGCAAGCGCTTGGATGTCTTCTGGAGCGTCTGTGATTCCTGGAATAAGAACATAGCGAAGCCATGTTTTTTTGTGCAAACGATTCAATCTTTTGGCAAAATCTAAAGTGGGCTGTAGCTCTTTCCCTGTTAAACGGAGATGCTTTCCCGGATCCATTATTTTAATGTCAAGCAGTACTAAATCCACAGGAGCAAACCAATCGTCGTTTAATGTAGCAGCTAAATACCCTTGAGTATCCAAAGCGGTATGAAGCTTAAGCTCATTTTTGGCGCGGCTAAAAACCTCGTGCACAAAATCGGGTTGAGTTAAAGGCTCTCCACCGGTAATGGTTAGGCCTCCCGCGATGCGCAAAAAACTCGCATACTTAGCAATTTTTTCAATTATTTCATCAGAAGAAGTTCGTTTTCCGTGTTTCATTTCCCAAGTATCTGGGTTATGGCAGTAAGTGCAGCGAAAAGGGCAACCGGCTATAAAAAGAGCAAAGCGCATGCCAGGGCCATCGACTGCGGCTCCAGTTTCGTAAGAGTGAACAAATCCAAATTCCATAAAAAAAAAGTAGCAAAATATCTATAAAAAAATCCCCGATGCCATTAGACACAGGGGATTGATTTAAAATATGTTTTTGCTAAGGCTTGGCGAGATACTCGTTAATACCCTTAGCAGCGCGCCGGCCTTCGCCCATAGCAAGAATCACGGTAGCTGCACCGAGTACAATATCACCACCGGCGTAAACGCGTTCTACAAAAGTCTTGTTGATGGTATCGTCTTCGAGTTCAATATTACCACGTTTGTTCACTTTAAGCTCTGGGGTACTCTGGCTGATAAGCGGATTAGAGCCGTTGCCAATTGCCACGAGTACGGTATCGCATTCCATCTCAAAGCTTTGCCCTTCGAGTTTCACTGGACGTGGGCGACCTTTAGCATCGGGTTCGCCTAATTCGTACTTATCAACAATCATCCCCTTCACGCGACCGTTCTCGTCACCAAGAATTTTAGATGGGTTTTGAAGCACGCAAAATTCAACCCCTTCTTCGCCAGCGTGGTGCACTTCTTCACCACGAGCAGGGAGCTCGGCCATACTACGACGATAAACAATGCGCACTTTTTCTGCACCTAGGCGAAGAGCCATACGAGCAGAGTCCATAGCCACATTACCACCACCCAAAACAACGACATTTTTACCAGGCCACATAGGTGTGTCGGCGTGTTCTTTATCGTAAGCCTTCATCAAGTTGGCACGGGTTAGGTATTCGTTGGCGGCAAACACACCAACCAAATTTTCACCTTCAATGCCCATAAAGAGGGGAAGGCCTGCGCCCGTACCCACAAATAAGGCATCGAAGCCATCTTTTTCAAGAAGATCCATCAGCTTGCGAGTGCGCCCAACAACATAGTTGGTTTCGAATTTCACGCCCATTGCATCTAGGGTTTCAATTTCTTTATCCACGATTCTTTTAGGCAAACGGAATTCGGGAATCCCGTAGCGCATCACACCACCAAGCTTGTGAAAGGCCTCGAACAATGTCACATCATGACCTTCGCGACGAACATCCGCAGCGACAACCAGCCCTGCAGGACCAGAACCGATGACAGCCACTCTTTTGCCAGTAGGAGGTTTCACTTCTGGAACGACAATTTCGCCGTGCTCTCTTTCGTAATCGGCAACAAAGCGTTCTAAACGACCAATACCAACAGCTTTATCTACGCTTTTATTGATTTTACCGACAGTACAGTTCAATTGGCACTGACGTTCTTGAGGGCATACACGTCCACAAATAGCGGGTAGTAAGCTCGTCTCTTTAATCTTAGCAATAGCGGCTTTAAAATCACCCTCTGCAATTTTTGCAATAAAGGCAGGAATATCGATGTGAACAGGGCAATCTTCTACGCAAAAAGGCCTTTTACAATCGAGACAACGCTGGGCTTCTGCCACGGCTTGATCTACAGTAAAACCGCAAGAAACTTCATCCATAGAACGTGCGCGGTAAGACGGTTCGAGTTCAGCCATCGCGTGGGGCGTTATGGCCAAACGATCTTTCATTTTTAATGGCACACCGTCATCTTTAATCTTTTGGAGGACTTTTTTGGCTTCGGCATCTAGTTGCTCAATCGTTTTGCGTTCGGACATTACTTCTTATCTCCCATCTTATCGTCTGCCATTTTATCGATGTGGCATTTATGGTTGCCTTCGGTACCAAAGCGGTGAACAGACTCTTGCTCAATTGTTTTATACGAGTTCATTCTCTGCATCATATTGTCCCAATCAACGTCATGGCCGTCAAATTCGGGCCCATCCACACAGACGAATTTGGTTTTACCAGCGATCGTCACGCGACAACCGCCGCACATGCCTGTCCCATCGACCATAATGCTATTTAAGCTGACTAATGTCTTAACACCGTATGGTTTGGTGGTAAGGGCAGAAAATTTCATCATAATAGGAGGACCAATAGCAATCACAAGATCTGGTTTAGGATCGCTTTCACAAAGTTCCTTAAGTGGCTCGGTGACCAAGCCCTTTCTACCGCAAGAGCCATCATCTGTCATCAAAATCAGTTCGTCTGCGAGCGCGTCCATCTCTTCACGCATGAGAAATAAGCTTTCGTTGCGAGCACCCATAATAATCGTCAACTTGTTACCAGCCGCTTTCATCGCTTGGGCAATCGGGTGCATAGGGGCAATCCCCACACCACCGCAAACGCATACCACATGGCCATACTTGGCGATGTGCGTTGGCGAACCGAGTGGCCCAACCACCACAGGAATATCGTCCCCTACTTCAAAAGTAGCGAGCTGTTGAGTTGTTTTACCAACGGTTTGGAATATTAAAGTAATAGAACCTTCTTTAGTATCCGCGTCAGCAATAGTCAGTGGGATTCGTTCCCCTAAATCATTATCGATTTGAAGAATGATAAATTGTCCAGCTTTACGTTCTTCAGCAATCAAAGGAGCTTCGACTCGAATTTGGTAAACGGCGGGAGAAAGTTGTTTTTTAGAAATAATTTTTGCCATAGTACACCAAAGTTACAATTTTGACGGGAAAAATAAAGTAAAAACATCTAAAACCATCATTAATAACTAAAATTTTCCAGTTAGGATTAGCTCTTTTTGATTTAGAACGCTATTGGTTTAATTCATTTAAAAATTTCACAGTCTTATTCAATTGAAATTATTATCATCCAATGGAATCAAAGTGATGGTTAATAAAACCAAGCTTTCTTTTCTTTGGTAAAAAGACTTTTTAGTCGCCCTGCAGCATCCCATTTTTTTGAATCCACTTTTGGTAAAGAGAAAGGCTTTTTCCTTTCAATTTTTATAGGGTATTCTGGTGTTAAAATGGCAAATTGTAAAGGGTCACCAATTAGTGTTTCTACATAAAACCAGTCATAAATATCTTCTAGAGGCTTATAATTATTCCTTTTTAATCGTTGATTAATCCAAGATAAATAAGCCGCTCCTATAAAAGTATTTTCAGCGTCATAATACATAAGGTCATCTAGTTGATTATCTCCACTTGTTTTTGAAGCTCCTATGGCCACAAAGCCACCATTTTTTGTTCCAAATAAATGAGCTGATCCTACTGATATACTCCAGGGATTTCCCCAAAAATCATAGTTTTCTAAAGGACTACAAGAAGCAAAATGAAAAATACGAGGACCAACAGAATAATTTTTTAGATCTTTTGCCTTGAATCCATTTGCTAAAGAAATAGGATCTCCATGACCTACGTAAGTAGACCAACCATAAATAGGATTTGCTATATTTTCAAGATAGCTTTTGCCGTCGGCGAGAATGACATCCACTTTTTCTCTACCATAAATACTGGATAGCCCTAAAATAAATTTTCGATCAGATTCAGCAGAAGTATCCGCATCAGTGGTGATGAAATAAGCTCCATGACTTTGAGGGGGCTTTTTTGAGTTATACCAAGAATGCAATTTATCAAAAAAATCTAATAATAACGTTGTTGGATTTCCTAGTACACCTGCTGTATAAGGGTCTATGCGAGAAATCCATATTTCCATGCTATCACTGACCGCTCCGTTTTGACTGTAATGACCATCAAATATACCATTGGATGAGTTAGACTTCCAGTTAGTTGGTGTCCCCACGGTTGGGTTTTCTTCTTTTGTGTGTAACCAAACATTTCCAAAATAAGTGGCTGTTAAACCAGGTGTATGTTCGTTTGTATACCAAACAGAATCAGGAATAGGTACCCATGAGGAACTATTGGGAAGTTTCCAGTAAATCTTAAAATTAGAACCACCCCATTCTTCTGCATAGTCGATTTGAATAGGTATAGACTCATTTTTTTTAATTGGAATTGCACCAAAATATTCATGATCCCAATCTCGAATCCAAGCATCTATAATGAGAGTGTCATTCATCCAAAGACGTCTTTGGTTGTCTGAAATAATAGATAAAGAACAAATCCCCGTTTCAGGTGCCTTTAATAATCCTCTATAACGAATGGAAAAACTATCTAGAGGAAGAATCGAAGGGAGTTCCGTATCAGAAAGAAAAATAGGAGTGGATACGTTTTTTTCTAAAAGTAATCCACCTTGGCTTTCTGAATTTCCTGAAGCAGTATCTAACCATATGCCATCTAAATCCATAAAATAAAAGTCAGAGATCCATCGCTGATAACGAATAGAACTTGTATTTGGATTTTGAATAAATTCAAATTGAGCTCTGGGAAGATCTCCAATAAAAATGGCCCCAATTAATGAATCTTTTGCACTTTGTAAAAAAGAGCGTAGAGCTTGAGCTGTTCCTCCTTTTTTGATATTAGGAAAAGAATAAACATCAATAGCCATCCCGAAACTTTTGTTTAAATCATCTGCATAACGATTAATGGCTGAATTGACCATCTCATTTTCTGCAAATTCATTGTCCACAATTAAAATAATTTTTTCTTTGGAATGACTGGAACTTTCAATAGGATCAAGATTGTATTTTAATGTTACAGAAAAAGAAGGGTGCGCAAGTAACAACATCAAGCCAAAAAAAATAAAGTAACGCATTTAAAGCTCCCTGAATAGGATAGAGTCATTTAACAATATTAATAATAGCCAAATATTTACTTAAAGAAGAATTGGCTAATTTTTATTTGAAGATATAAGGTTTTTATTAACTAAAAGAATACAAAAAAAGAACGTTTTAACGAGAATAGCGCTAAATTATTGTAAATTGTACTGCGTTTATATCCCAAATAAGGTTTGTTGTGTTGAATCAATTAATTCAGAAGACCGAATTAGATAATGGAGTCATCGTTATCACAGATTACATGCCCGAAGCGTATTCTGCAACTATTGGCGCTTGGATTCCTAGAGGCTCTCGCCACGAAACAGAAGAAGTCAACGGCCTAAGCCACTTTTACGAGCATTTAGTTTTTAAGGGTACTGAAACCCGAACGTCTCTTCAAATAGTCCGTGAATTAGAAGATTTAGGTGGTTCTTTGGACGCTTACACCACACGCCAAGAAACAGGGTTTTTTGCTCAAGTCAGTCGAGATGATGCTCTTTTAGCGCTTGATGTTGTGGGCGATTTATTGATGAATCCTCTTTTTAAAAAAGCTGAAATAGAAAAAGAGCGAAAGGTGATTATCGAAGAAATCAAAACCTACGATGATATTGCTGAAGAGCGAGTTGGCGATTTATTTAACGAAGCCCATTTTCAGGGTTCTGGTCTTTCTATGCCTATTGCGGGCACTATTAAGTCGGTTAAAAAAATTAGCCAAAATGACTTGCTAGAGTATAGACGTCAAGTCATTGAGGACCTACCTATTTACGTTTGTGCCGCAGGCAACGTCGATCACCAAGAAGTAGTCGATAAATGCATTCAAATTTTTCAAAAAAAGAAAAAAGCCGGGCTGCAGCTACCGATTTCTTATACGGCAGATAGTGGTTTTAAGGTTATTGGCAAACAAGAATTACAGCAGTCTAGCCTATACTTAGGCACGAGTTTTTTAAAAGAAACCCTTCCATTAGATTTTCGGTATGCCTTTTCAATATTTAACGTGGCAATGGGCTCTGGAATGAGTTCTAGATTGTTTCAAAAAATCAGAGAAAAGCATGGCTTAGCTTATTCAGTTTACTCTATGACCGACATTTACGAGGAATGTTACGGCTGGGGCGTTTCTCTTGCCACAGCACCTAAAAGACTAGAAAAAGCGGTTTCTCTTGTTCATTATGAAATAGGTCATTTTTTAAAAAATGGTTTTATGCCGGGCGAACTAGAACGGATTAAGCAAAGCATCTTATCGTCAATGAAAATTAGTGCAGATGGCACAGAAAAAAGAGCCTTGAGGCTTGCCGAGCAACAGCTGTATTTGGGCCGTTATTACTCCATGCAAGAAATGGAAGAGGGGATTTCGCAAATGACAAGTACTCATATTGTAGAACTAATGCGTTCCGTTTTTCAAAATAATTGCTGGGCCGCTGCTGTAGTTCAACCAGCGCATGGTAAGCATCCCAATATTTTAAATTCGTTTCATTTTAAGCCAGAACTAAGTTAGGGATCTTGTGGAATTATTTAACGAAAATAAAGAGTTTTTAGAAAGTCATTTTTCTTTTTGGTCTCATCTTTTACCTACAGAGCAAAAGCTAGTTTTAGAAAAGACGCAAACCCTAAAATGCCCTAAGGGCACGGCAGTGCATACGGCTAATAATGATTGCCTCGGTGTGCTTTTAATTAAAAGTGGTGAGCTTCGCGTTTACATGGTTTCCGAAGAAGGTCGCGAAATAACGCTGTATCGTCTTTTTGAAGGCGATGTTTGCGTGCTCTCCGCTTCTTGTGTTTTAAGTTCAATCACCTTCGATGTTTTTATTGATGCGGAAACCGATAGTGTTTTGCTTCAAATTCCCTCAAAGGTGTTTTCAGACCTTTCAGAAAAAAACATACACGTTGAGTCTTTTGGGCATCAGGTTTCGGCTCAACGTTTTTCAGATGTTATGTGGGCCATGCAGCAAATCCTCTTCATGAGTTTCGACCAAAGGCTTGCGATTTTTTTAATCGACGAATCGGTTAAAACGGGGAGTGACACACTCACATTTACCCATGAGCAAGTCGCTAAATACACGGGTAGCGCTCGAGAAGTCGTCACTAGAATGCTAAAGTATTTTGTACAAGAAAAAACAGTCCAGCTTTCTCGCGGGACTATTCAGATTCTAGACAAAAAAAAATTGCGCTCCATGACAGAGCGCAAGTAAATTAAATAATATTAAACCTTAAGCATTTGTAGCAAGTCCGCTTTAGACCTTCCACCAACGGCTTTGTTCACTACTTTTCCATCTTTCATCACGACGAGCGTCGGTATATTAGAGATTTGGAACTGTTGTGCCAATTCGGGTTGGTCGTCTACGTTTACCTTGCAAACCTTTGCATCAGTTGCTTCTTTAGCCACTTCATCTACTATAGGGCCAATGGTACGGCAAGGGCCACACCAGCTAGCCCAAAAATCAATGAGAACTGGTTTTGAAGACTTGGTGACTTCGGCTTCAAAGTTTTCTTTTGTTAGTTCGATAACGCTCATGTGTTAACTCCTTATTAGTATGCTTTATGAGTAATAATGTATTTAATTCTAACCCTTGGTTCAGTGATTAAGTTACAAAAGAATCAAAAACGCATTTAATTAGGGGTGAATTTTTATTTGTAAACAGAAAAAGATTAAAAACGGTGCTAAAAGATTGTAAAAAGAATATTTTATAGCAAACTAACAAAGGAATTTTTTATGGATTGCAAAGGAAAATGGACTTTCATTACAGGCGCTTCTCGAGGCGTGGGGCGTGAAATTGCTCGTGAAATGGCTGCTTTGGGCTCTAACTTGATTTTACAGAGCCGCTCTGTAGCTCACATGCAACCACTAATCAAAGAACTCGAGGAAATCGGGGTCTCCTTAAAAGCAGTCGCATGCAATTTAGAATCCGAAACATCTATTGCTTTTATGCTTCAAGAAATTGATTCCATGGGTGTAAAGGTAGACTTTGTATTTAACAATGCTGGCTTGCAGGTCCCTTATTGCGAAAATTATTTTTCCAATGAAAGAGAAGATTACGTTCGTGCTTACGCGGTTAATTGCCTTGCTCCGGTGCAAATTGCTTATCACTTTTTGCCAAAAATGGTTTCAAATCAATTTGGTCGTGTGATCATGACGACTAGTGGCATTGCGGACCAGCCCGAATTAATGGGCTACTCCTGCGCTAAAGCAGCGCTCACTAAATTTGTTCAAGATTTCGCCTGTAAATTCAACGGCACTCAAGTGATGATGAATATGATGGACCCAGGGTGGTTGCGTACTGATTTGGGTGGGCCAAATGCACCTAACGACGTAGAAACGGTCATTCCTGGCGCTCTAGTGGGTGCTTTTCTTGAAGATGGCATTAGTGGGCGTTGGTTTAGTGCACAAGAATATTCGGGCTTATCCTTAGAAGAGGCTTTGTCTAAAGCAAAAACAGCATAAAAGGCAGTATTTTTGTATTATTAGTGCCATTCAAAAGGATTTAATATGCAAAGCGTTATTGCTCCTGTAGGCATCCTAGGTTTTGGCGTCGAAGGCCAGAGCTCGCTTCAATACTTGCTTTCTATGGGGATTAAAGACATTGTCATTATGGATAAAAACCCGATAGACTCTAATCTATTAGGCGGTGCTTCCTCTGCTTTGATCTTTACCGGAGATAACTATTTAGATGGCCTTAAAGAATGTGTGACTGTGATTCGCTCCGCAGGCGTTTACCCTATGATGCCCGAGCTCTTAACCTTTCAAATGAATGGTGGTCTTTTAACGAGCCAAGTTGAAATTTACTTTCAAGAAACTAAAGTAAAAAAAATCATTGGTGTGACCGGTACGCTCGGCAAGGGTAGTTGTGTGAGTATGATTGCTCACGTGTTAAAAGCAGTCGGCATGCCTTCTGAAATAGGTGGCAACTTTGGCGTACCCGCTCTAGATTTATTAAAGACGGACTCCCCAGATCGAGTGGCGATTTTGGAACTTTCCTCCTTTCAATTAATGACTCTCGCTCATTCACCAGAAATCGCAGTTGTTCTAAATGTCACCTCAGAACACTTGGATTGGCACCGCAGCGTCGAAGAATACCGGGATGCCAAAGCGAATATCGTCCGTTATCAAAAGGCATCAGACTGCTGTATTTACTTTAATGATTCTGTTCACGCCACCGAAGTAGCGAAGCAATCAAAAGCTTTGGCTCTAAGCTTTGGCCATGGTAATTTTGACGCTTCTATTATTGGTGAAACCCTGCACGTTTCAGACGCCACATTGGCTCTTTCCGAATGCGGCATTCGAGGTGCTTATCAACTAGAGAATATGGCGGCCGCCGCTCTTGCTTGTAAAGCGCTTGGCGTTTTTGGAGACGAGTCATTGCAGGCCTTAAAAACTTACGAGCCACTCCGTTTTAGAATGGAATTTAAAGGCGAGGTTAAAGGCATTGAATTTTTTAACGACTCTTATGCCACGCGCCCCGATGCGACAATTGCAGCCGCTAAAAGCATGAAACGCCCGTTCTCCCTTGTTTTAGGTGGCTCAGAAAAGGATGCGGATTTTAAAGAACTAGCCGCTTCTTTGGCAACACTACCACTACTAAAAAAAGTGGGTTTAATTGGCGACACTGCTCTGCGCTTGAAACAAGAACTTCATGAAGCGAATGTTTCTGTGCTAGTCACTATTTTTCCTAGCTTAAAAGACGCGTTTACTGAAGCGGTAAAAATTGGCGCTGGCGGCGCCCTTCTCTTCTCTCCAGCATGTGCTTCTTTTGGTTTATTTAAAAACTACAAGGCTCGCGGAGAGGCTTTTGACGCTTTAGTCGACGATTTTAATTGAGGTAAACAATGGATTTTCTCTCGTTTCTAAATAACAGCATCACCCCTTATCATGCCATTAAAAACAGTGTGAATATGCTTTTAGAACAAGGGTTTCAAGAGTTGACTTTTCAAAAAATATGGCATCTCGAGCCCTCTAAGTCGTATTTTATTAAACAAGGTCCAACGACGGTTTTCGCTTTTCGTATGCCACAAAAAATAAGCACTAAATTACGCTTTAAACTCGCAATGGCACATTCGGATTTCCCCACATTAAAAGTAACCCCCCGCTCGACATTCTATAAATCTGGAGTTCAGTTAGTTCACTCAGAAGTATATGGATCCCCTCTTTATCACAGTTGGTTAGATCGCGATCTTGGTTGCGCCGGCCTTCTTGTTTATGAAAAAGACGGTCAAATGCAAAATCGCTTAGTTCAAAGCTTAAAAAAATTCAACATTCCTCAATTAGCAGTGCATTTACAAAGAAATGTAAATCAAGAGGGTATTAAAGTAGATCCACAAAAAGGCCTAGACGTATTTTGGTCGTCTAATCAAGAAGACTCTTTAGAATCTTGGCTTCAACAAGAGCTCGCTCCAGGAGAAGACTTACTCGACTACGACATCCAGTTTTTTGATGCTCAGCCTGCTTCTTATGGGGGCGTAAACGAGGAGTGGATTTATTCGGGACGCTTAGATAATCTGGCCTCTTGTCACGCCGCCATAAAGGCCTTATTAAAATCGGTTCCAGCACCCGATTCTATTTGTGGTGCCTGTCTTTTTAATCACGAAGAAATCGGCTCTGAAACTCGCGAAGGCGCGCGAGGGCCTTTTTTGAAGGCGGTTTTAGCTCAAATTTTAGAGTCGTTGCAGTTGCCCAATATAAATTTAGCGGGTATTTTAGAAAATTCTTTTGCTATCTCTATGGATATGGCGCACGCCCTTCATCCCTCTTATCCAGAAAAACACGATATTCGGCATGCCCCAAGTCTTGGCGGCGGGGTTGTATTAAAGCAAAATGCCCAAAAACGTTATGCTACTGACGTGTTTTCATCAGCTACTTTTAAACGCTTGTGTCGAAATGCGGGTGTTTCATTTCAAGATTTTGTTAGCCGAAACGACATGCCTTGTGGCAGCACTATTGGGCCTTCGATAGCGGCGTCACTGGGTATCCCGACGGTCGATGTAGGTGAACCTATGCTCAGCATGCACAGCATTCGCGAAATGTCGGCATCCAAAGACCATTTAGAAATGATCCTTTTAATTGTGGCGCTATTTAAAGAAATTTGATTTGACATATTTTGTCTTTTAAAATGATTACTTTAGTCCTTTTA
Source organism: Fibrobacter sp. (assembly GCA_012841225.1). Classification (GTDB taxonomy): domain Bacteria; phylum Fibrobacterota; class Fibrobacteria; order Fibrobacterales; family Fibrobacteraceae; genus Fibro-01. The sequence continues at coordinate 4,013 of DUVD01000169.1, read as the reverse complement.
TAGGAGGTTTTATGCTCATTACTATTTTGGTTATTAACTCGGTGATACTCGTCGCTATTTTTTTGTTTCTTTTTTTACGCCCTTCGGAAAATGAAAAGGTCATACGAGAACTACAAAGCGCTTTTGCCCAGTTTACTTCTATTTTCGATCAGTCTGCCCGTTCTAACAGAGAAGAACAAAATAATTCAATCACTCGATTGAGTGGTGAAGTAGGGCAAACCATCAATCAAATGCGCGAGACCATGGAGCGTCGTTTTCAAAGCATACAAAGCGACAACAACGAAAAGTTAGAGAAGATGCGCCTCACCGTAGATGAAAAACTACATAAAACACTAGAAACCCGCTTAGGCGAGTCATTTAAAATAGTGAGTGACCGCTTAGAGCAAGTGCAAAAGGGACTAGTGGAAATGCAAACACTCGCCTCTGGTGTTGGCGATCTCAAACGAGTTTTATCCAATGTTAAAACCAAGGGCGTTCTTGGCGAGTACCAGCTTGCCTCTATTTTAGAACAAATGCTAACGCACGCCCAATACGAGCAAAATGTAAAGACCAAAAAGGGTAGCAACAACATAGTCGAATTTGCAGTTAAAATACCAAGTAAGAGCGAAACGGAGGACAGTATTTGGTTACCAATCGACGCCAAATTCCCTTCGGATGATTACGAACGGCTCCTCAACGCCTATGATGAGGTCGATGTGGGTGCCGTTGAAGAACATAAGAAAAAACTTGAAGTGAAAATCAAAAATTTTGCTAAAGACATTAAAGAAAAATACATAGACCCACCCCACACCACCGACTTCGCGATTCTCTTTTTGCCTTTTGAAGGCCTGTACGCCGAGGTGTTGCGCATCCCAGGCTTGTTTGAGTACGTCCAAAGAAACTATAAAATTACCATTGTTGGCCCTACTACCATTAGCGCCTTCCTATCGAGTTTGCAAATTGGTTTTAGGAGCTTAGCGGTCGAAAAGCGAACTAGTGAAATATGGGAATTGCTTGGCGCGGTGCGCACCGAGTTCGAAAAATTTGGCTTAGTCCTCGAAAACGTAAAGAGTAAACTAGACCTCGCTAGTAGGGAGATAGACCAAGCGGGTGTTCGCTCTCGAGCCATTGAACGTCAGTTAAAGAATGTACAAAGCCTCCCGGAGTCCCAAGCGACAGCAATTCTAGGGGAAAGCACTTCGCTTTAAAACAAACCCGTTAAAAACCTAGCTTAATCTATTAAATAGCGTTTTTTTTGAAAAAAACAGTGTTTCCAGAAAGTCGGGAAATTATTAAAAAAATAGTTTGCTTTTAATGCTTTAAACCTTATATTAATTGAATGAAATGTGCTTCCAAAATTAATGTTTTTATGTTTTTTGATTATCGTGATTATTTACGAGCTTTTTTCAATGAGCTTAAAAAAAACGACTTGGATTTTTCTTTGCGCACGCTTCAAGAGAGCTTAACGTTTTCTGGTTCTGCTTTTTTTAGTCGCATTTTAGATGGAAGCCGTCCCTTTTCTTTAGAGAAAGCAAGGCAATTTGCTGATTATTACACTTTTCCCGAAAAAGAAAAAGAATACTTGCTTTCTATGGTTCGATTTGGCAATGAAAAAAATGTGGATAAAAGAGATGTTTTGTTAAAGGCTTTGGTTTCTTTGCGTTCTAATCATAAAGAATACGCATTACAAGATGCTTCTTTGAAGTTTTTTTCAAAATGGTATATCCCTGTTCTTCGAGATTTAATGCCTTTGATCCTTACAGAAACGGATTACAATCAAATTGGACGAATGTTTGTCCCCCCTTTAAAGGAGACGCAAGTAAAATCAGCCTTAGCTTATTTGATTGAAAATAAATTTCTTTTTAAGTCTGATGACGGTTTATTTGAAGTGCGAGAGCCCATTGTTTCTACTCCTCCAAGAGTGCGTTCCACCATACTACGCCAGTACCATCTAAAAAATCTAGAAATAAATGCAGACGCTTATGATCTTTGCTCTGTAGACGAACGAAGCTTGTCTTCAATTACCTGTAGTTTATCTCCAGAGTCTTTTGAGAAAGTGAGAGAAGAGATACGCTTGCTTCGCGAAAGGGTTTTGGCCATCGCTCAAGAGGATAAAAACCCTTCTATGGTTTGTCATCTTGGCGTTCAATGGCTACCCCGGGCAAAAAAACGGAGAGATAAATGAGGCTTTTTTTATACCTAAGTATTCTAATTTCTTTAGCGGCTTGCACTTCTGATGTAGCGGGCGGTACGGGCTCTAATGCTGGTGAGGCTGAAATCGCTTATGTTTTCAAAGATGCTTCCGGTCGAGCTCTTCCCTCTGCAAAAATCAATTTATGGAAAATGGAAGAGGGGGCTCTTACTTTTGTGGATTCCTCCTATGCCGATACATCTGGATCTTGGAAACTATCGTCTTCTAGTAAACAAAAATTATTATTAGAGGCATGGTTTGAAGATTCTCTTGCGTACATGTGCTGGGTTGATTTATCAGAAAAAAAACCTGAGTCGCTCATTTTATACCCAACAGAAACGCTTGAGGGTACTTTAATGCAAAATGAACAGCCCTTCTCTGGAGCCTCTCTTCAAGTACTTAACAGGGGTTACCAAACTAATGCGAGTGGAGATTATTTCTTTGATCAAATGCCAAGAGGCATTCATTTGATGTTAGTCAACGGAACTCAAACCGTTCAATTGCAAACGAATTATCGAGACACGATTGATTTAGACGTCCCATTTATACTAATTGAAAACTTTGAAGATTGGGGCCTTCAAACGATTTTAGGGAAGTTTTTTGGTGGTGGATGGTGGTATTATAGTTCTAATGAAGGTTCAGGAGGTCTTAGCTTTTTAGAACCTGCATTTGAATCAGGACCAGAGGTCATTGCTACGAAAGAAGAGGCCTTTTCTGGGCGGAGTTTACATGTCAAGATGACTGTGGATTCGTCGTTAGAAGAAAAATTTGCCTTAGTTGGATTTTCATTAGGTGATGATTTTTATAAAGAACAGGGAAAGTCTTTTTTTGATTTAAGTTCTTTGAGTGCTGTGACTTTTAGAGCAAAAGGAAATGGGTCTCTATTTTTACAATGGGTAATGAAAAAAGAAGGCAGTCCCGAAAAGGCTTTTTCTTTAGCCTCTTTTACGCTTTCTGAAAACTGGACTTTTTATCGAATTCCATCTGCTCATTTTGACGGGCCTTTCCAAATGTTGAATGCGCTTAATTTTATGGCTGAAGAAGATGCTGATCTGTGGCTAGATGATATCCGTTTCGAAGGCATTGGTTTACCCGAATGGAATGCAAATACAAAATAAATTAAAGGAGAAATTTTGAAAAATATAAAATGGATTTTTTTGGGTGTATTATTACTCGCCCTATATTCTCAGGCGACGATATTACCTCAACGAGTAGGGCCTGTGAGTCAATACGGAAAATTAATCACAGGCGAGGACCTTAATGGTAAAGGCCGTATTTACGGGTCCATTCAAGGGGTAAAAAAAGATGCCGAAGTTCAATTAATGGGTTTAAGCCTTTCTTGGAGTTTGCAATGGCCAAGTGGAGGTGCGTTTTATGGAAGTTCTTATTTAAAGTCTTTAGTCGAGAAACAAAACCCAGAGTTAATTCGCGCTGCAATGGGGGCTGTTGCCACTTGGGGCCGAGGGAATTACTTAACTCGACCAGAATTTTACCTCGCTCAAATGGACACCATAGTGCAAGCGTCAATTCAAAATGACATTTATGTGTTAATTGATTTCCACTCAGAAGGGGGATATTGGTTCACTCTTCACCCGGGAGCAGAGCCTAAATATGAATTTAATGATAGCCAAATGAGTTTCACAAAAGAGCAAGCAGCTGAGTTTTTTAGCATAATGGCTGCGCGTTATGGAAAATACCCACATGTGATATTTGAAATTTATAATGAACCTGTATCAGAAACCTGGAGTGAGCTCAAAGATTATTCCGAAACAGTGATCACAGCTATTCGTAAGCATTCCGATAACTTGATTGTGGTAGGTACTCCGATGTGGTCATCTATGGC
>DUVD01000168.1 GCA_012841225.1 Fibrobacter sp. | reverse complement strand
GGTCCTAAGTTGGGTATGTGCTGTAAATCCATAAATTTATTTATTCGAGTTTATTTTTAGCGTAGTGAGGAATAGACACTTTAACAAACAAAATAAGAGCGAGAAAAATGCTAGCTGCGCCTAATAAAAAAACGCCACTATATTGGATCTGCGCTGCGATGGGTGCCCCAAAAAGAATGCCAATGCCAATACCCAAATCCCATGCGGATAAGTAGGTGCTAGAGGCAGTGCCTCTTTTAGAATGAGGCGCCATATTAATGAGCATGAATTGGTAACCAGGTCCTACTAAGCCATGCCCGATACCTAAAAAAAAGGCCGAAGCGAAAAATACGAGTGGCGAGTGAAATAAAGAAAAAACACCGTAGCTAAGGATTAAAATAACGAGACCAATTTTGATTATTGTGGTGAGGTAGCCACGATCGATAAAGCGACTTGTTAAAAGTCTGCTTAGAACAAGGCCAAATGCTATCCAAGCGTAAAAATAACCAACACCCTCTTCGATACCGATCTCTTTCGCATAAAGAGCTAGGTAATTGGTGATAGGGCCATAAGCTACGCTGACTAAAATTAAATTTAAAAACTCTGGTGTTGCTTTGACTAAAAAGAAGCGATCTAAAGAAAGTGGTTGTGTGTCTTTTTTAATCGGTTTAAGGGGTACTTTTAATGCTAATACTAATAATAGACCTACTAAGCAAGTTAAAAAAGAGAGGATAAAGACGGCGTTATAGCCAAAGAAATCGTAGATCGTGATGCCTGCCATTGGCCCAAGGGCAAACGCCACATTGGTGGTGACCCCAAAATAGCCTATGCCAGCACCTCTTTTTGAAGAGGGAAGGACGTCAACCGCTAGCGTGTTGCTTGCAGTGGTGACGACTCCAAAAGAGACGCCGTGTATTAAGCGCGCGATGGTAACTAAAAGCAAGGTCAGTGCCACTAGGTAGCCGAGAAACATAAATGCGAACAGCATGTAAGTAAAAAAATAGAGATGCTTTCTAGAAAAACTATCGACCAAGTATCCAGCAAAAGGCCTGCAGAGTAAAGCGCCAATCGTGTAAGACGCGAGAATTAATCCAGTTACGGCGCTACCTGCATTAAACTTTTCAAAAATGTATAGTGGTAAAATGGGAAGGAGTGAATAAAAAGAAAAGAACATCAAAAAATTAGTGATGCTGATAATAATAAAGGACTTGTTCCAAAGTTTTTCCATAGTTCTTACTTAAAAAGCAATGTAGCAAATAGAAGCCCTTTTATAAATTGTTATTATTTTTTTTATGAGCATCAATTTGGAAAACCACCCATTACTGCCTTTTTTGCCTCCCCATAGCAAGCTTCTACTTTTGGGGAGCTTTCCACCTTCTCGGAAACGTTGGAGCATGGATTTCTTTTATCCCAATCTTCAAAATGACATGTGGCGTTTATTTGGCCTTGTTTTTTTTAATGACAGCATGCATTTCCTTAGTCAAGAAACTGGCGGTTTTGATCAAAAAAAAATAGAAGTCTTTTTAAACCAAAAAGGGATAGCTCTTTATGACACCGCAGTCCAAGTAGTAAGAGGAAAAGGGACCGCTTCCGATCAATTTTTAGAAGTGATCCAAGCTACAGATGTGTTTGGCCTTTTGGAACAGATTCCAAGCTGCACTGCTATAGCAACAACTGGAGAAAAAGCAACCATGGTTTTGTGCGGTCAAACAGGAGCTGCCAAGCCAGAAATTGGCAAATCAACAACATTTTGGCACGCTCAAAAGGAATATTCGATTTTTCGATTACCTTCTTCGAGCAGAGCCTACCCAAAGCCCTTAAAAGAAAAGGCCATTTACTACGCTAAAATGTTTAGGCATCTAGGCCTTTTATAAAAAATTACTATTTTAAAGCCTATTACAAAAAGGTTTTTATGAGAAAGTTTTTATTCTTTTTGCTCTGTGGTACGGCTTTTGTTTATTCGGCAGACTCATTAATTGTTGAGGCTCGTTTAACTGAAATCCCAGGAAAAATGCCTGGTAATGACCTCTATAACTACGTTTATATTTTTAAGTATAAAGTGTTGAAAGTAGTGCAAGGGGATTTTAAAGGCAAAGAAATTCTTGTGGGCGTTTATAATCCTAAAATCCCAAGAGGCAGTGTCCGTGATAAAATGGCCGAAT
>DUVD01000167.1 GCA_012841225.1 Fibrobacter sp. | reverse complement strand
GAATTAAAGCCCAATTCGGGCTCTGTGCGTTTAGGCACCAATTTAGAAATCGCTTATTTTGATCAAATGCGCAATCGATTACGTGAAGACAGCACCCTTATAGAAAACGTCGGCGATGGTCAAGAGTACATTACTTTAAATGGCAAGCAAAAGCATGTCCTAAGCTATTTACAAGATTTTTTATTCTCCCCGAATCGTGCACGAGGCACCATAAGCGCTCTTTCTGGAGGCGAACGCAACAGGCTATTGCTTGCGGGTTTGTTTTCTAGGCCATCCAATATTTTAGTTTTAGATGAACCTACTAATGACTTAGATATGGAAACTCTAGACTTATTGGTTGATTTGCTCGCCGATTATGCCGGCACAGTGCTGGTCGTTAGCCATGATCGCTCTTTTTTAGATGCTATGGCTACCACGATTATTGGAATAGAAGAGTCCGGAGAGATACACGAAGTTGTCGGTGGTTATTTGGATTACGAAGAATCTCAAAAGCGAAGGAATGCTGAGAAAAGCTTTAAAGCAGAAGAAAGGAAAAAAATGGCGACAACTACGCTGGCTCCAAAAAAGAAGCGTAGTTTTAAAGAGGAACGCGAGTTCGAGCAATTGCCTCAAAAAATAGAAGCGCTTGAAATCGAAATAGAAGCATTACAACAAAAATTAATTCAGCCTTCTATTTATACCAATTCAGACAAATTAATTTTGGTGCAAGCAGACTTAGCTCAAAAAGAGGCTTCTTTACTCGCAGGATACGAGCGTTTTGAAGAATTAGATGAGATTGGCAAATAGCCTTATTACTTTTCGACAACATGCCCCAAAACATCGCGAAATCGTTTAGCAGAAAAAGGTTCGCTTTGTCTTGCACTAATGTGATAAAACATTTGCAAAGCCAGCGCTTCAGTGTTAAAATCAAAGGAATCGAATTGTAGCAAATAGCTTTCTGCCGAGTTATCAAACCCGAGTATATAGGGTGATGCGCTTATTTCTTTTGCATTGGAAAGCTCAATCAAAATAGCGGCAACTTCGTCATTAACGCACACCCAGGCGTCTGTTTTAGGGGCGTTTTTAATCATCAATTTCAATTTTTGACGCAGTAGGCTTTTAGCCGTTAGTTCTACAGCGTGTTTAGGGACTCTTTTTCGTGCTAATTCTCTGTAATCCCAAGGGCTAGCCATTTTTGAGTCGAGAATGGAAGAGATAGTTAGCTCGCCAGTTTGTAAGCCTTTTAGGCGATCTTTTGACCAAGAACTGGAGTGAAAAGGAGAGATGTAAGTTACTTGTTGATGGCCTTTTTCTGTTAAAAAACGACCAACAATTATTCCTGGCATAGTCCCAAAAGTGGAGTTAAAAAAAGCCCATTCTTTTTGTTTTAAAAATGTTTTTGGGAGTGCATTTTCCGGGTGTTCCCACCAAATAGAAGTGGGCAAAGATAATGACGCTAATGCGGAAAGTAGTTTTAAAGGTTTTTGAATTAAAAGGGTCGATACGATAATCCCGATTGCGTTTTTGTGGGTGTCGACTTTGGTTCGCACTCCATGTCGATCAATCCATCGCCCTGAAGATTCGTTGTAACCCAAAAGGCGTAGTTTTAAACGCCTAGCTGCAGCAGTGCGGTATATTAATCGGATAAAATCTAATTCGCGCTCACTTTCTGGAAAAAACTCACCCCATGGATTGCAGCGAGTGATTAAAAGGACTTCTGTTTTTGATTCAGAAATAAGAGGTGATTTAAAGAAAAATCGGCTTCGCCCCACTCTTTCTAAAGTGCCGGCGGCCTGTTCTTGAAGAAGAAGATTCCGAAGCAGTGTTTTAGACACGTGATAACGCGTTTTAAGCTCTTTTAATGAAGGGAGGTCTTTGTCTGGTAAAAAAAAGCCAGACCGCCAGTCTTTTAAAAATTGTTGCCGAAGCGTTTCCAATGGTGAAACAGCTAAAGTAGATAAGTTGGTTAAAGTAGGCCGTGGCCCCCAAAAAGTTCCTTTTGAAGGAATGGAATGAAGAATTCCTTGGGAGCTAAGGTCCTTTAATGCGCGTTGGACTGTTCCAGAAGAAGCATCAAATACTCTCATCATTTGGCGAACGGAAGGCAGCTGCTCTCCAGACTTATGCTTCCCGTTTAGTAAGGCCTCAATAATGGACGATTTCATGCCATAAATTTATACAATCCTTAACGGAAAACTTCCTTTTTTCCCAAATAGCTTCCATTTAAATCAAAAGTCTTAATCTGATGAGCACCAGGAGTGGTGTTTACAGAACGCATGCCTGGTGAAATAGAATTAGGTTGTTCATCAACTGGAACCACGCCTTTAAATCCTTCGAGGCCTACTTTTGTAATGCTTAGAATTAAAGTCCCGTCTTTAATGGAGACATTATCGGGGTGCATTTCTACTCGATTTTCGTCAAAAGTCCAGTTTCCTTTGCCCCAGCGCGAATTATCGAATGAATCAAAGTTGTCTGTCCAAGCTAGGGTGAAGTTGCTACCATTAGGGCCGAGTCCTGGGGTGTAATCGTAAACCTTTACCCAATTGATAAATTGATTTACAGGAAGAATGTTTTCGTCCCATGCACCAACCCAAGCGGGCACCGTTGATGACCAAAGATTAAAGCGAAGGCTTTGCTGCTTAACTAGCGCTTGGACCTGATTTTTAGGATCATTTATTCCAGCTGTTGTCCTTCGAACTTCAATGCCATCAATAAACCAAGCCACATAACTAGGGGTCCATTCAAAACTATAGGTGTGGTAGGTTCGGTTGGCAGGAACAGCCAAGGAATGGTGTTGTTCGCTCATGATTTTCTTTGCTGCATTGCCACTAATAATATTAGACTGAAAACTCTCCGGGGATTTTCCAAGAACTTCCACATCAATTTCTACCCAAGGATCAGTGCCTCCTAACCATGAGTCATCATAATAAAGGAACATAGAGCTCACTAGCCCAGAACCCGCAGCCATGTACATGCGTGCTTCAAATTTGCCGTACATATAAGAATCTAGACTAAAGAGTTCTGCACCTGAATAGTCTCGGTCTTGTGCAAACAGTGTTGAAGAAAATAATCCAAAAGTCATAATAATCATCAGTTTTTTAAGCATTATAAAAACTCCCTTTTGATATAATTTATAAGATGTAATTATATATGGATCGGTTTTAGTGTTCTTTAACGTCAAAACCGTATCGACTGTATCACTTTGCTTGCCGTTTAATGGACGATAATCAGCTTGCCCTTTTCGCGTTTGTCCTCTTTTCTTACAAAGTAGTGGTAAAGGCCAGGAGCCACCAATCGGCCTGAAAGGTCTCTGCCATCCCATTCTAGGCGCCCGCCGAGTAATTCTTCTCCAGTAAAGGAGCGCACTAAAGCACCACCCGCATTGTAGATTTGCACGGTCGACTCTTCAGCAATGTAATCTATTACGACCTTCCCTTGTGTTTTGGGCATAAAAGGGTTTGGGTAAGCGATTGGCTTCTTTGGAGCTTCTTTGGTCATGAAGGAATCGGCTTTTCTAAGGTCTTTTCTGGTGTAACGCGTGATGCCATTATTGTGCCCAAACCAAATCATACCTTTAGTGGAATCAATTCCTAAATCGTAAATTTCATTACTTAAAAGACCATCTTTCATTTTATAGTTTATAGCAGTCAAGATATCTGGGAGTCCGTTTTTTGGAGTAAGACGGTAGGCGCCCTGATTTGTCCCAACCCAAATATTACCTTGAACATCAACGCCTAAAGAGGAATTTACTGCCCCAGAGTAGCCACTAATTTTATGAGGCAATTGGATTTGGTCGTCATCTAAATAACCAATACTAGAGTAGCCGGCAAGCCAAAGGCGGCCAGTGGCGTCAAAATCTAAATCGATAATGCGTTCGTTATTTGGCCCTTCGTAGGTTTGTACATCGACATCGAGTAGCCGCCCTCCTGTTTTAGAGGGAGCAGTAAAAGTAAAAACATCTAAAGAGCCTTTGCTGCTTACCTGATTGGAGTTTCCAGCACTGGAATAAACTTCCCATTTATTTGGGTCTTCTGGAGAAATTCTTACCGTTAAGGGTCCTGGGTAAGGGGTGCTTCCAATTTTATTAGCACAACTCACTTCTCCTTCTAAACTAATATAAGCAAAGCCATACTGTTCAAAAGACCAATAAGAAACTAAAAATCCGGATTGGTCGGGGGCTGTTACTGAACCAATGGAGACTATGTAATTTTCTAAAAAGTTATCGATGCAGGAGGTGCTGGGTGAAATGTGTTTATAGCTTTGCAAGCCTGATTCATTCAAAAGAAGAAATCCTCCACCCCACAACCCATATATCATATAACCGTTTCGATCTAGAGCAATTGACTTCATTTTAAAAACAATAGATTCCTGCTCAAAAATAAAAGGGGTGAAATTAACAAGGTGTTTGGGCGTCCAAGAATAACCGTCACTCCAAGCGAGATAACCGTATGGCGAAGCAGCAAAAATACCACCTGTTTTGAAAGATTGTATTTGATGCACTGGGCCTAAGGAATAATTAGCCCATGCAGACACGTCTTTCCATTTTTTATCTTTGCGGTATATGACCGTGCGTGGGCCCACGAAATAAGCCTCTTTATCTGTTTCTAATATCCATTCTATTTGGCTACTATCATTCTTTGACAGCATGGGGTCATTGATTTTTTGGCCATTTAAAAACAGTTGGGAGCTATTTAAATAAGCCTCAGTTTTTTTTCTATTGGAATCGTAAGACAAAGTTCCCTTTTCTTTTCGCACGACTAACGAGTCTTCAATCCAAGCTATAGCGCGAATGGTATCGGGGACTAATGCGGGAATTGAAACGGGCTTCCAAGTAGAGGGATCTGCTAAAAACAGGTCTGCTTCTAAATTAATCCAATCCATTTTTCTAACGTAAACTTCATTATTAATGGCAACAAATAAGGAATCGTCTTTTATATTGAGAGCAGTAACACTGCTTGTACTTAAACGGTGACTTCCAATGGTGGTAAGAGAAATTAAAGAACGTCCAGATATTAAGTCGATAAGCGCAATTTTATCTTCAAATCCTAATACCATCACTGATTCAGCAATGTCAATTAAGCCTGGAATAACCTCGGCATTACTACTAAGAAAAGACCTATTAATGACAGTAAAGGGTTCCCTTAAGTTAGCTTGCATTGCTATTAGACCTTTAGAAGAAACTGCAAAAAGGCCCTTTTGATTACCAAAGACAGAATAAAATTGGGTGGTTTCTAGACCGTCATCGGCGGTGTAAACTTCGGAGACATCGCCTTGAATGAAAGTGCGAATGCCTCCATCGGTAGCAACGTATAACGCATTTTTAAAGGTGGTTGCGGAGTGTATGTCCAAAGGGATAGAATACCCTTCAATGTCTTTTGCTCCATACGATAAAACGCTCCCTAACAAGAGGAGAATTAGAATTTGGTAATAAACACAGTTTTTATTCACCAAGTAAAATTACCAAAATCAAAAGAAATAGAGGATGGTTATAAAAAAATAAGATCATTCCTCCCCTGTTTTAAAGCACAGCCGCGCTTTTTTAAGCGCTTTTTGTATTTTAATGTTAATACAGGTTCTCGACAAACCAAAAATTTCAGAGAGTTCTTCTCCATTTAGCCCGCCAATAAAGTTTAAATCGATAAGCATGCGTTCTAGTAAATTAAAGTTTTTATAAGCCTGCTCTAAATTCAAGTGCACATGCATTTCTTTTTTAAGATCTATTCCCTCGCCGCAGTAGGACTCTACGTCTTCACAAAGGTTAATTCCTGGTAAGCGTTTCTGTTTCCTAAAATAATCTAAACAGTGGTTACGACAAACACGCATTACCCATGCGGTTTGATTTTCAATTTCTTGTAGTTGGTCAGCGTTTTTGAATATTTTTATAAACACATCTTGTTGCAATTCTTTGGCGATTTCTTGATCTCGACACATATACCAGCAAGTTTGGTATATTTTTTTTGCGTTGCTCGCCCAAATCGATGTTGCAAAGGAATCATTTTTTTTCTTTTTCGAAAAATGTATATTTTTAAGCGTCATGAAAACTAGCTCCTATAGCTTCCCATTTCGAATAAAAATCACAGCTGACATAAACTTATGAAAAAAACAAGTAAAGTAAATAGCTTAATAAATTTTGTCGCCTCTAGGCTACAACCTTTATGTCATATTCTTCTTTTATCTGCATTCGCCGGTGTTGCCTTTGCTCAAGATGTCTCTATGGAAATAGACACGAGCAACATGCCTCCGCCGGGCATTAACCTTTTTTTTCCAAATAAAACGCTTGCCGTGGGTGATTCAATTATTGTGGAAATCACCGTTCCCGAAAATTGGCATGTTAATGCCAATATCGTTAGTGACGATTTTCTAAAGGCTTCGCAGCTAAACATTGCTGCTAAAGGCATTTCCTTTAGCGAGTCGATTTGGCCTATTTACAAAAAAGAATACAATGATGCTTTAGAAATGGAGACTTATATTTTTGAGGGGTCTTTTCAGATTATAGTACCTATTAAATCCATTGAAGCGAATTACGACAGCACAACAACTAATGCCACTTTCCATTACCAGGCGTGTAGCAATTTCACTTGCCTTGCCCCTAATAGCGTTCATTTTTCACTTGCTAATGCATCGCCCAATGTTTTGTCTCCATTAAAAAAAAAAGATTCTAATCTATTAACATTACTGCTATTTGCTTTTATTGGCGGGTTGATTTTAAACCTAATGCCTTGTGTTTTACCCGTTTTGTCGCTCAAGCTTTTTAGCTTAATAAAGCAAGCAGGAGAATCTAGAAAAAGGCTTCTTGCCCTCGGTTTAGTGATGACTGCTGGGATCCTCTCTTCATTTTGGGCTCTAGCTGCCATTATTATTGCTTTAAGGGCAGGTGGCGCCCTGGTGGGCTGGGGCATGCAGTTTCAAAGCATTGGTTTTATAGCGTTTATGATCGCTTTGCTAAGCGCTTTTGCTATGAATTTTTTTGGTTTTTTTGAGATTTGGTTGCCTGGGAAAACGATGACAAAAATGGACGGCATGACTCAAAGAGAGGGTCTTGTTGGCGCATTTTTTACTGGTGCACTTCTCGTTCTTTTAAGTACGCCATGTTCGGCTCCTTTTTTAGGGCCTGCGATGGGTTTTGCTTTTACCGCTTCCCCTTTAGTCTTATTTTTATTTTTTAGTGTAGCGGGCATGGGCCTTAGTTTTCCATATTTAATTATTAGCGTTTTTCCTAAGCTCCTTTCTGTTTTTCCAAAGCCTGGCCCATGGATGGCTAAGCTGCAAAAATGGATGGGGTTTTTATTACTTGGTACGGTTGTCTGGCTTCTTTGGGTTGTGGCAAAAATGATCGGGGTGACGGGGCTCGTTTTATTAAGCCTCCTAGCGATAATGAGTGCAGGTTTTGCTGTTATCACTGGAAAGTGGGCTCCGCCTTACAAGTCTTTTTGTAGAGAAATTGGCTTTTTGTTGGGGTCGATTTTGATTTTATTCCTTTTTTGGTATTTTGCTGCGTCGCCTTCTATAGATAAAATACTTGAGGCCAAGGCTGCTGTCACACTTTCTGGAGAGCAAGATAAAGAGGGCTGGCTTCCCTACTCTAAAGAGCGTTTGGAAACGGCACTTAAATCGGGTAACCCTGTTTTATTAGATATCACCGCTGACTGGTGTTTGACTTGCAAGGCAAACGAAGCGGCAGTGCTTTCTAGAGATGCTCTTAATAAAACGCTTACAAAAAACAACGTCATTAAAATAAAAGCCGATTGGACTTTACAAGATAAGGAAATTAGCGCTTTATTAAAAAGCCTTGACCGAAGCGGTGTACCTGTTTATGCGGTGT
>DUVD01000018.1 GCA_012841225.1 Fibrobacter sp. | reverse complement strand
TGTATTACTTTAACTAAGCGCTGGGTCAATACAGAAAAGCAACCCGATGTCAGTATAGATGACATTAACAGTTTGGTCAGCTTAGGCCTTCGTGAAGATATTTTAGACCACCAACAGGCCGTCGTAATAAAAAATATTTTAGCATTAAAATCCATTTACGTACGGAAAATAATGACACCGAGGCAGGTGAGTTTTTCTCTTTCTGCTAACCTCACGATAGGCGAATCTATTGACAAGCGGGGGAGCTGGCCCTTTTCTAGAGTGCCTATTTATGGGGAGAGCAAAGATGAATGGATTGGTATTGTTTTGCGCCGAGACGTTTATAACAAATTGGTAGAAGGGAATCGCGATATCCAATTAAAACAATTAATGCGTCCCATTCAGCTTATTCCAGACAGTCTTACCTTAGATAAACTATTGCTCCGTTTTTTAAAGCAACGCGGGCACATCGTCGGTGTTGTTGATGAATGGGGTGCCATAGCTGGAATTGCCACTCTAGAAGATGTTTTAGAAGAGATCCTCGGCAGAGAAATCGTAGATGAATACGATCAAATGGTTGACCTTCAAAAGCATGCTAGGCAAAAAAGCAAAGCCCTTGCCTTTATTCGCAAGCAAGAAAGTTAAAACAATGAATTATCTTTTTATTTATTGCTATAATTAGTATGATTGATATGATTGATATAGGTCAAAAGCCTTGTTTTTATAGCTTTTCTTTAAAAAGAGGTTTTTTTTGTCTTGTTTTTAATCGCTTTTATTCTAAATTCGTCGTCAAACTATTCAGAACAACTTGTTTTGATTTAATTCAACCGAGGATTACATGAAGACCATTATGGTAAACCCCAAGACGGTCGCTCACAAGTGGAAACTTGTCGATGCTGCGGACAAGCCTATGGGCCGCGTAGCAAGTGAAGTGGCTCGCCTTCTTATGGGCAAACACAAGGCGATTTGCTCGCCTAACGTCGATACCGGTGATTTTGTTATTGTTATTAACGCTGAAAAAGTATTGCTCAGCGGCAATAAGCTCGACAAAAAAGAATACTTTCACCATACCGGTCACATTGGTGGCGAGCGCTGGATCAACTGCAGGGATCTTATGGAAAAGAATCCTACAGCTCCTCTTGAAATGGCAATTTGGGGCATGATCCCTCATACCAATCTCGGGCGCAAAATAATCAAAAAATTAAAAGTGTATGCCGGTTCAGAACACCAGCACGCTGCTCAAAACCCTGAAACCGTCGACTTGAAAGTCTAAAAACGGAGGATAAATCTATCGCTACTGCAAAAGCAAAAAAGATCTACCGTGGCACAGGTCGTCGTAAGGACGCTATCGCCGCTGTTATTTTAAGACCGGGTTCCGGCAAACGCATTATCAATGGTCGTGATTTTAAAGATTACTTCCATTCTGATGTGCAAATCATGATCGCCAATTTACCATTCTCCATTCTCGAAAATGCCGATGAATGGGACGTCGATGTTACCGCTCGTGGCGGTGGTGTTGCTGGTCAAATGGGTGCAGTTCGTTTAGGAATTGCTCGCGCTCTCGTCTCTAACGACGCTGAAGTAAAGACAACTTTGAAAAAAGAAGGCTTAATGACTCGCGATGCTCGCGTTGTTGAACGTAAAAAGTTCGGCCGCAAGAAAGCACGTAAGCGCTTCCAGTTCTCGAAACGTTAATTCATTCGAAATTCAAAAAACCGCAAGGTATCCATCCGATACTTTGCGGTTTTTTTTATTGTCCAAGCGTATTCACGCTGTAAAAGCACTTCTCCTTAAAAAAGACCAGCGAGAATGCGATTTGTATTCCTATAATTTTGCGTCAGTGAATACTAAAAGAACTATTCT
>DUVD01000166.1 GCA_012841225.1 Fibrobacter sp. | reverse complement strand
TTTTACAAAAGAACGCAACACATACTGCTCAAAAAGGTAGTTTTAGCTTAAAAAGCCATTTTTAAAACCAAGCAATCGCAAATCATATGATGCCGTTCCTCTAGAAATGGAACGAACTGTTGTAGAATATCCAAAAAAGTTTTTCAAGGGAACTTCTGCTAATAAAGTATGAGTTTTCCCGTCGCCACCAATTTCTTTGATTTTTCCGTGCCTAGATTGAATATCATTAGTGACAACTCCTGCAAACTCAACAGGACACTCTAAATTAAGCTCCATATAGGGCTCATATAGAATTAAATCCGATGGTTTCACTAGCATTCCAACCGCATCGGCACAGGCTTTTTTTATCATGGGGATTGTCACCCCTTCTGTGTAGTCTAAAGAGTGGATTTCATATTCCACGCCAACCAAAGAACCCTTGCCCAAAAAACCGATTTCAGAAGACTCCAATAACGCCGAACGAACTCCGGCTAAAATCTCGCGAGGGGCGTCTTCTAAAAAAATCGCGTCTAATCGAATATCACTCTCCGAATCATTTAGTGGCGATGCAGAGATAGAAATCGTTACTTTGTCTGCTTCCACCTGAAAGGAATTTTGAACCGGACCAACTTGCTTAACAAGACGCTCCTGCCATTGAACCTCGGGCTTCCCAGCCCTTACTTCACAATGAAACTCTCTTATTAAACGAGCCAGCAGTACATCAAGCTGCACTTCGCCAACAGTGTATAAAACCCAAAAACCGCCCTCTGGATGACGGGACACTCTAAACGAAGGATCCATTCTAGATAAAATAAACAGGCTCTCTTCGACGTGAACAAAATCTTCTGTTCTCAAACATTCAATTTGCGTCTGTAAAAGCGGTTGGTATTTATTGCGAATCGGCTCTTCATTTTCCAGAATAAATGTATTGCCCTTAGCATCCAAGAAATCGCCCAGCTCTACTTTGGATTCACTTTGCATCGCATAAATATCTCCTTCTCGAATTTCCTTTTCCGGTAAAAGCATGTTAGCTTTCATTCGATAAAAAAGAAAACCCGCAGGCCAATCACCACAGGGCTTATTGCACATACTCCTAAACAATGAAATCTCTCCAAACCCGCGAAAAAAACGCAACCGAATAATCTGCCCTAAGGCCTTTGACTTGAACTTGGGCGGAGGAGGAAGAAAAAACGAAAGGCCCGTCATCAAACTGCGAGTACCAAAATTTTCTAAAGCCGATCCTGCATAACACAAAATATAATCATCGGATTTCGATAGTTTTTCCAAACCTCGAATTAAATCCTTAGGCAAAACCACTTCCCCATTAAGCGCAGATTCTAAAACAGCATCATCAAAAAGGGACGCAAACTCCACCGCTTCTTTATAGTACTTGATGGCCTCAGGAGGCGCATCATCCGCATCAAATCGAGTCACCTCTTCTTTACCTTCATCATCATGCGTTAAACGCGTTTGACTAATCACATCTAAAACAGAAGAAATCTTCCCGTCTCTGTATTCGGGAAGGCTAAGCAACACGGGGCGGGCACCTAAGGACTCTTCAATATTAAAAAGAACTTCATCTAAAGAGTAATCTGAATTATCCAGTTTATTGATAAATAAAATAGTACGGATTCCGCAAGACCTTAGCTTGTTCCAAGCCGTCATGGTTTGCGTTTCAACCCCGTTTGCCGCCGAAACAACAAGCACAGCTCCTTCCACAGCCGATAAAGCCATGTCCACTTCGGCGCCAAAATCGATGTGCCCTGGAGTATCGATAAAATTAAACCAAATGTTTCGCCAATCAAAATGCGCCACACCCGCTTCAATCGTAATCCCACGGGCTTTTTCTTCTGGCAAATAATCCATAGTCGCAAGACCCTCTTCCACATTACCAGGGCGACCAATCTCACCAGCAGTAAACAAAATCCTCTCCGAAAGAGTTGTTTTTCCAGCATCAACGTGGGCTAAAATAGCGATATTGCGAATAGATAGCATCTGTTAAATTTAGAAAAGAAAACAGCACCCAAAAAATAATTCACAAAACAAAACCACCACACACGCCAATTAACCCACCAACCACAAACGAGATTTGGAGA
>DUVD01000165.1 GCA_012841225.1 Fibrobacter sp. | reverse complement strand
TCTGCTTTTTTAACGTCGTGCCCTAAATCAAAAACGAGTTCTGCAAAAACGTCGCTTGCTTTAACTACACCAGTACCACCGAGACCCGCAAACTTAACATTGATCGTTTTCATTATTTTTCTCCCGCTTTTTCACGATTGGCTTTGTCCCAACCTAAAATACTTTTGATGGCTAAAATACAAGGGCTTCTGGCAATGATAAGGGTGAGCTCGTCTTTTTCGAGAGCTTCTTTTACCATGGCTTTCATTTTTTCAGCTTCTTTAACTGGGTTGACTTCTAATACATTTTCGATGCCTGCGGCTTTGGCTATTTCGCCATAGTCCACTTTATATGCAGGAGAATGATCTAATTTGCGTCCGGTGCCAGCGTGTTCTTGTTGCCCTGTCATGGCGGTGATGCTGTTGTCTAAAACGATTACAACGTGTCCGGTAGCAGGCCTGTTATAGCCCATTTCGATGAGCCCAGTAATTCCGCTGTGAATAAAGGTGGAGTCGCCAATGACGGAAACGACACGCTTTGCTTCTTCGCGAGGGAGCACGTGGCGAAGGCCTAGCCCCATACCAATTGAAGCGCCCATGTCGATCATCATGTCCATGGCGGAAAAAGGAGGAAGTGCTGCTAGTGTGTAGCAACCAATGTCACCTGCGACAATGCAGTTGAGTTCTGTGAGTACAGCAAAAGAATCGCGGTGAGGGCAGCCTTGGCATAGTGCAGGTGGGCGGCCTTTTACTGGGATGGGTTCTGGAGAATTATCGAGAGCAAGAATGCGACGGATACGAGTGACATCTAATTCGCCAAAGCGGTAGATAGGATCGTACTTGCCTTCGACTTTGATGCCAAGCACGGTAATGTTTTCAAAAAGCCAAGGGTCGTTTTCTTCGATGACGACGATACGCTTTACAGAGGCGGCAAACTTTTTAATTAAGTCTACTGGTAGTGGGTAACTCATGCCTATTTTTAGAATACTCGCTTCGGGGGCGGCTTCGCGTACGTGATGATAAGAGATGCCCGAAGTGATAATCCCCAAGTCTTTGGAGCGGCTTTCTAATAGGTTAGGACCTTCGGCGCTGTTCCATTTAGCCATTTCTTCCATTTTGGCGCGGAGTCTTTTGGCGGCTGGTTTAGAATAGCCGGGTACCATTACGCGTGAGGCGATATCGCGAACAAAATGCGGGGTTAGCGCTTCTAATTTATTTTCGCTTACGGTTACAATGGATTTAGAATGGTCTACGCGGGTGGTCATTCTAAGAATAACGGGTATGCCAAAGCGCTCGCTAGTTTGAAAAGCGATGCGAACCATGTCGTAAGCTTCTTGAGAATTTGAGGGCTCAAACATAGGACAAACAGCGGCCTTAGCGTGGTTACGCGTGTCTTGTTCGTTTTGAGAGCTAGCTTGACCAGGATCATCTGCAACAACCCATACCATGCCACCTTGCACGCCAGAATAAGTGGCGGTATAAAGAACATCGCTTGCCACATTAAGACCCACGTGCTTCATGGTGACTAGAGATCTTGCATTGGCAAACGCAGCGCCCAAAGCGACTTCTGCAGCGACTTTTTCGTTTGGTGCCCATTGAGCGTAACCACCAATATCGGAGTAGGCTTCTAAGATTTCTGAAGAGGGCGTCCCGGGATACCCCGTGGCGATTTGAACGTTACAATGCAACATGGAAAGGGCTATGGCCTCGTTTCCAGATAGGAGCAATTTCTTTGCATTAGGGTCAAAAGCAGGCATGTGTGTACTCATCCTTT
>DUVD01000164.1 GCA_012841225.1 Fibrobacter sp. | reverse complement strand
AAAGAAAATAAGAAAATACCAAGTGGCTTTCCTAAAAGTAGGCCTAAAGCAATAGCTAAGGTTACCCCACTAAGCAAATCCATCTTAATGATAACCCCTGCATTTGCTAAAGCAAAAAGAGGCATCACGGTATAGCTCACCCAAGGATGCAAAATATGCAGTAAGCGTTCTTGCATAGAAACGCTTTCAGAGGAGTACTTTTGAAGTTTTCTATATACCTGATACTCCTCTTCCATATCTTGTCCGGGCGCTCCAGCTAAAAAATTGCCTATATCTAAGACATATTGATTAATAGCTCCCTTGTTTACCCATGGCACTCCGGGAGTCAATAAACCTAAGGCAACGCCGGCTAAAGTAGGGTGAATACCGCTATGCACAAAAGTAAACCAAATCAACAGGCCTAATAGTATATGAACTATTAAATTTCTAATCCCAATTTTAAAAAAGAAGTGCGTTAAAGCGAGTAATCCAAGAGCGATTAATAAATAATCCCCATCGATAGCGCTCGAATAACCAACAGCAATGACAATGATCGCCCCTATGTCGTCCGCAATAGCGAGGGTTAAAACCATCACTCGTAGCCCTCTAGGGACCTTAGAACCGAGTATAGCCATACAACCAACTACAAATGCGATATCCGTTGCCACAGGCACGCCCCAGCCTGCCGAAGTGCCTGGAGGGCAAAGAATTAAATAAATTAGTGCAGGCACAATCATGCCACCCACTGCCGCTATAATCGGGAGCGAAGCCGTTTTAGGGTTTTTGAGTTCACCATTAACGATTTCACCCTTCACTTCTAAGCCTATCACAAAAAAGAAGAGCGCCATTAAGGCGTCATTAACCCACCAATGAAGAGAACGATAAAATTCAAAACTCCCAATAGAAATACCAAGGGGTGTTTCCCAAAGAGAAAAATAAGATTGCCCTGCAAAGTTAGCCCAAAATAGAGCCAGGATCGTAGCTATAATTAAGACAACACCAGACGTGGTCTCTACATGTAAAAACCTATGGATAGGGGCGATTACACGGTCGATACGACCTTTAGGAAAGCAATTATCTGTTAGTTCATTGTTTTTTTTTGACATAAAAATAAATGAGGTTGATTAATATAAGTGCGGAGGGGGCCAACGTGGATTTTTAGAACTCATGTCCACTTTATAAAAATTCTTTTCGTAGCGACCATCATCTAGTCCATATACTTGTAATATATGACGGGCCATCCACTTCCCAAGTTTGATCACTGTCAATTTGCGACGAAGACGACCCTGACAGTCTCTGTTCATAATGTCGGGGAGAGTTCCCGTTGTTAAAATCTCATCAATAAATGGGCTGTTTAGTTTTTCACGTGCTTCTGGACTTGTATGAAAGTGAGTAACACCAAAACAAACGCGGTTTGGATTTCCCGTTTTCAAGTGCTCGCAGCACTGCACAATCGTCGTACCGGTGCGAACCATGTCATCAAAAACGATTACATCTTTGCCTTCTAAATAATCTAAACCTACTTCGCTTAAATTGCTTAAGGTCATCGACACTTCGCGCTCACCACTACGCACCTTGTCAAGCACCACGCGCTTGCATAAAGGTAGTTCAAGAGCATCCCACATTTTATTCATAAAGGGAGTCGCCCCTTTATCTGGTGCTACAATCACAAGATTATCGCCGTCTTTACCCGTCTGTACAAAGTTAGATGTTTTGATGTAATGAGAATAAACTTCTGTAGGAATCAAATTATGGAAATGACCTTCAAAAATAGAGCTAAATAAATTTTGCACTTTAATGCTGTGGTTATGCACTGTCACTACTGCATCTACGCCAGAAGCTTTTAATAGCTGAGCATAAAGAAGAGAAGTAAAGGCCTGCCCATCAAATTTTTTTAAATCTGCGATTTCTCGATCGACTTCTAGCTCACCAAAGCGGTGAGGACCTCTGTCTTGAGCGCTAAAGAATAAGTCGGGCTCTACTAAAACAACGCGTTCTGCACCATTGTCTTTAGCCGCACGAGCGAGAATACAATTTCTCATAGCCAAATCATTTCGGCTTCGGTCGTGTGTCGAGACGGTACATATCAAAACAATTTTGCCATCTAAACGACGACCAATATGTTCTACGTCTTCGGCGTCGAGCATGTAGCGAGGGCAAAATTCGGAATTAGCAAAAGTTTTTAACGCGACGGTATCGGAAATATCTTCGCGAAGGCCTATGTATTGAGCCACGTCTATCGCAAACGGGTCGTCGGTAAAAGTACCTGTAACAATAAAACGATCTGACATTAACAAGTCCTATAAGTAAAAGCGTAAGCAAAAATGACTTCCACATTAAGCAAGATAGAAAAAGTCATTCTAGTTAAAAGAGAGGTCTGAAAAAAAAAGCTTTTT
>DUVD01000163.1 GCA_012841225.1 Fibrobacter sp. | reverse complement strand
TGTGGATGAATCATGGCGTTAATATTACCCGCAGAGTCTCTTGGATAATCGATGTCTTTATGCTGGGTGTAAACAGAAACTATTTTTTTTGGTTTTTCTTGTAGCAAACCTTGATTCCACTCCATTGCTAACTCAAGGTAACGATACACCATTTTTTCTGTTTTCTCAAAGAGTGATGCCCGAATCGTACCGTGACTTTGAGGGCCAACCTCAATACAAACATCGGCGCGAGCAATGGTGCCAAAATAAGACGATGCCTCTCGCTCTTCGGGTTGGTAGTAAATATAAACACCAGGAAATTCGCTCATTAGTTCAGCAGACGCGCGTTTGGTAAAGGGATTTTTTTCTGAAAGGATAAGGCAAATACCCATATTGGCTTCGGTATTATGGATATCTAATATTAAATCCGTTTTTGTCAAATTCCCTTTAGGACCATATAGCTTATTTAATTCTTGAGCACGATTCCACTCCGCATTAAGCGAATTAGGACTGCCATCTAACATTTGTCGGGCAAAGCTTCGGTTTAGATCGTAATCGACATAGCGCTTGCAAACAGCCGCAGCCGCTGGATTAACTAAAACAGCCTCAACTACAATATCATTTACTTTTTCTTTATAAAGTGCCGGATTAGCACTCCATTTTTTTATCAACTGCACGCCTGTGAGCTCGTTACCGTGCGTGCCACCCGAGATAACGATCGTTTTTATCTTATTCATACACTAAGAAAAGTAGAAAAACTAATTTTACTTAATGGATCTGAATTTTAATCGAAGACTTTCTATAGCCCCAATGCTAGACTACACCGATCGGCATGAGCGCTTTTTTTTGCGCTTATTAAGTAAACATATTTTGCTTTACACCGAAATGGTGACTACTCACGCTCTTATTCATGCTGGCGCAGAACGCTTCCTAAGGCACGATCCCTTTGAGCACCCAGTAGCCCTACAGCTCGCGGGCAACAACCCTAAAATGCTCGCTGAGTGCTCTAGAATGGGTGAAGACGCTGGCTTCGTTGAAATCAACCTTAATTGCGGCTGTCCTTCAGATCGAGTCCAAAGTGGAGCCTTTGGGGCCTGCTTAATGAAAGACAAAAATTTGGTCGCTGAATGCATTTCTAGCATGCGAGAGGCCGTTTCTATACCCGTTTCTATCAAAACAAGAATTGGCGTCGATCAACAAGACACTTGGGAGTTCTTTCACGATTTTGTAAAAACGATTGCCGAAACAGGGTGCGACGTTTTTATTATTCACGCAAGAAAGGCATGGCTAAAGGGATTAAGTCCTAAAGAGAACAGAACTAAACCGCCGTTAATGTATGATTTTGTGTATAGACTTAAAGACGAGTTTCCTCATTTAAACATTTCCTTAAACGGCGGCGTTCAATCGTTAAATGCAGTCGAAGAGTGCTTAAAAAAGGTCGATGGCGTGATGGTCGGCAGAGAGGCCTACGAAAACCCTTGGTTTTTGGCCGAAGCAGACGAACGCATTTTTAATGGAAAAGCAAGTGCGATAGCAAGTCGACGAGCACTACTAGAAGCCTTTTTACCCTATATGGAAAAACAGTTAAAAGAAGGTTGCCCTTTAACCATAATGACGAGGCACCTCTTTGGTCTTTTTAATGGAATCCCAGGTGCCAGAAGGTATCGACAAATTTTAAGCGAAGAGGCGAGTGCTAAAGGCGCTGGCATTGAGACCGTACTACGAGCCATGGACGCGGTTTCTTAAAGCATAAAAAAACCACCCCGGAGGATAATCAGGGGTGGTTTTTCTTATTTTCCTTCCCCCTTGTGGGGTTCCGGAAAGGCACTTCATAAGTGCCGCATAATGATAATCTCTCTTTTTTTAACTGCAAAGTCAAGGAAAAAGTACCTTACAATTAGTCCAAATAAGAACATTTCACTTTTCCTTGCTCCAAAAAGGCTTAATCACCATTAAATGCTTGACAAAGCCCTATTTTTTTTCTCTTTTTACAAACGTCTAATAAATTTAACCAACCTTTAACGGAGATTCGATATGCCTTGCGGAAGAAAAAGAAAGCGCAAAAAGATCGCGACTCATAAACGCAAGAAGCGTCAACGTCGTGACCGTCACAAAAAGAAGAACCGCTAATTTCCGTTAGCATTCTTGGTGATATTGAATAAAAGAGAATACTCAAAAGTATTCTCTTTTGTTTTTGTATACTTGTAATGATGCAAGTTGAAGGTTCCATTAAAAAAGTCACATACCACAACCCAGACAATGGTTTTTCTGTTTTGCGGGTGCAATTGATTGGGGATAAAGAAACCACCACCGTTACTGGCTATTTTCCAGAGCTTCATGCTGGGGAAACTATTCAAATGCAGGGCGAGTGGGGTTACCATCCCAAATATGGAAATCAATTTCAGTGCGTAAAAAGTGAGCTTATTCTGCCCGCAGCAGAAGAAGGCCTTGTAATTTACTTATCCAGTGGTTTGTTTCCGGGCATTGGGCCAAAAACTGCAGAGCGGCTGGTCGAAAAATTCAAAGACAAAATTCTTCAGGTTCTAGACGAAACACCCGAGCAACTTCAAGGCGCGGTTAAGGGTTTTACACCCACGCGAATTGCCAAATTTCTAAAAGTTTGGAATGATATGAAAGAGAGTCGAGAGACACTTTTGTTTTTATACAGCCATCAAATTAACGGGAGCGTAGCGAAGCGTCTTTGGATGCACTACGGCACAAGCACTATCTCGACAATCACAGAAAACCCCTACGTTTTATGCGAAGAGGTTTGGGGTATTGGTTTTATTAAAGCCGATGAAATTGCTCAAAAAGTAGGCATTTTTAAAGACCATTTTACAAGACTTCGAGCGGGTCTTATTTATACATTAAGTCACGCCGCTGCAAGCGAAGGGCATACATTTTTGCCCCGTCATACTCTTTTAGAAAAAGCCCTGCAAGCCCTACGCGCAGACTCTACAGACACTGAGTTTTGCGAACGATTGATGTTTTCTTTAGATGAATTACTACAAGACGGGTCCTTAAAAAAGTACAACCAGGGCGTTTGGCTCCCCCTTTTATACAAAGCCGAGCAATGCATTGCCTCTTTTGTAAAAAGACGTCTTACTGCCAGAGAGCCTACCTCTAACAAAAAACTAATCCCCGCATTAAAAGAGTTTGAACGCGAACAAAACTTGTGCTACGACCCCATTCAATTTGAAGGCATCTGCAATGCGTTAATAAATCCACTCTGCATTATTACAGGTGGCCCTGGTACGGGAAAAACTACGATGCTACGGGGCATTATCCATTTAGCAGGATTGCAAAAAGAACGCACATTACTCGCTGCTCCCACGGGGAGAGCCGCTCGACGCATGAGCGAACTCTGTGGACGAGAAGCGCTAACTATACACAGGCTCCTAGAAATCGACCCGATGACAGGTCGATTCACTCGTGACGAAAGTGCTCTTTTAGAAGCTGACTTTGTGATTATAGATGAATTTAGCATGGTCGATACCTGGCTTGCTGAAGCTCTAATCAAGGCCATTCCACCTAAAGCACGAGTCTTATTTATTGGCGACAAAGACCAGCTCCCTAGTGTAGGGCCGGGAAACATTCTTCGTGAATTACTCGCTTGTGATAAAATCCCCTCTGTTTTTTTAACTCATATTTTTAGGCAGTCCGGCGGAAGCGACATCGCCGAAAAGGCAAACCGCATTAATCAAGGTTATATGCCTGCGCCTTTAGACGGCACTCATTTTCACTTTCATTCCTTCAATACACCAGAAGAAGCCAAAGAGCTATTAAAAGAAATTCTTACTAAAGAACTTCGAAGGAAAATGGAGATCGATCCGCTTAAGGATTTACAGGTGCTCTCGCCCATGCGAAAAGGACCTCTTGGGATTTTTGAGCTAAATCGTTTTTTGCAAAAGTTATCCAACCCTCAACCAACTGGGTTTTCTTTGTTGGGCACGGACTGGAAAATCAACGATCGGGTAATGCAACTAAAAAACAATTACGAAAAAAATATTTTCAATGGCGATATCGGCTTCATTAAGCAAATCCAAAAAGACCCCCAGTCCTTAGACATCGATTTTGAGGGGAAGTTAATGAAATTTGAAGCACTGGAATTAGATCAGATGAACCTGGCTTACGCTTGTACCATTCATAAAAGCCAAGGGAGTGAATACCCCGCCGTAATTATTGTTTTAGACAACTCGCATTATATTATGCTACAAAGAAATTTAATTTACACTGCCATAACAAGGGCTAAAGGGCATGTGTGGATTCTTTCGGCACCGGGAGCTTTTCAAACTGCAGTGAGGAATAATCGCTCTGTAAAGCGCTATACTCAACTAGCTCAAACCATTTCAGTAGAAGAGTAAGACTTTAAATGTTTGCTAAACGTTTTTTATAAGCCAAGCTTGACAAATTAAAAAACCCCGACACTAGGCCGGGGCTTTTAATTTATAAAAAGGATTAAGTTCTTTTATTAGAAGTAAATAAAGGCACCTATATTACCTGTAATTGTACCGCCACTAAACGCGCCAAATGGGTTGCTTAAGAACGCATCGGTAAGGCCTGCTTCTAAAGCAATGCTCTTCCATTGGAAACGAGTACCAATTGATGCAACAGTTTGCTCTGTGAGCATGATAATTGTAGATTCGCTCCTATTAGCACTCTTTAAACCACCAGAGGTGAAGTCTAATAAATTCAAGTTATGAGAAGCGCCGCCAAAAAACAGCCAGTTTTTAGTTAAAGCTACTTCAGCAAAAATATTTGGCGCAATGAAAAGTCCGATTTCTAAGTCGCCATCAGTAGTGCCTGTAACTTTATCAAATAGTCTAATGCCAAGAGCACTATTTGCACCTAACAAGACGCGAGCGCGATCATTGCCAAGAACTTTAAGAGACATATTAAAATAAGGGACTAACTCTAAATGTGATTCTGGGTCTATAATATCTGTTGTCGTAGGACCAGTTACTGTTTTTGAAGACAAGTTATGTCGTAAAATGGTCAAACCAACAGCCCAAGCTAAGTCCTTAGCAGAAGGAGAATTACTGACTTCAGCTTCCAATAAAAGATCCCAGAAGCTCTCTGTTGATTCTGTAGCGGGGGTGGAATTAGATTCCGTAGAGGTTTGGTCTGCAGTCGTGAGCCATTCTAAATGAGTGGTTAAGCTCAAATCACCAAGGCCCATAGAAAAACGAAGTCCAATTACGTCACCGGCAGCAACTTCCGAGGTCGAAGTTTCAACAGCAGGCGCAGTACCAGTCTCTACCGTATTAAAATCCTTAGCAAGACCGAGGTCAAGGCTAAAGCCCATGTTTCCCATAGATAAGCCAGCGGTCATAAGGCCTATTGTACGAGTGTTTGCAAGAGATAAATAGTAAGTATTTCCGCTTGTGAAAGATACTAAACCGCGCTCTAAAGTAGGCTCTATATAAAATAGGTTTTGACCGCTCATGGTATGTGGGCTTCTCAATTTAGTAGACACATTAGCAGAAGCTCCTTGGCTACCAACTGAATTATATGCCCTACCATGTAATTTTGTAAAATCATTAAGAGATTCATCGCCAGCAACTACTTCAGGTGAAGAGCTCGTCGCTTCTTGATAAGAAGGTGCAGGTGCTTCATAAACAGTGGCTGGTGCTTGGTAAGATGATTCGGAAGAAGTCGCTTCTTCGGTTTCTTCACCAAAATAACCTTGAGCCCATATACTGGTTGTTGTTAACAAACCAATGGCAACTAGTGATTTAAAATTCATAGAATTCTCCTTTTAAGTTAATAATCTCACGTATGTAGTAAATTTATAATAATAACAATTTTTTTCCAGCTAAAAACTGAAAAAAACCAAGGAACGCTAATTTTTACGTTTTCTTTTCAACTCCCACTATTTAATTTTCTTTCGGTTTATTTTAATTCTATTTTATAGCCATGAAGCATTTTTATTCTTTTTTGCTCTTTTTTGTGGCTATTTCATCTATTTCGGTGTTTGCCACCGAAGTCATACCCCCGTCTTCAGAAAGTCGTCCTGTCTCAAAAGAAGACTTTTTTAAACATCGCGAAACAACTAAAAACTTTAATGAGACCTGGTCTTATTTATTTGT
>DUVD01000162.1 GCA_012841225.1 Fibrobacter sp. | reverse complement strand
TCTTCGCGCGCGGCGATGAACAAGTATTTGGCGAGGGCGGCTTGGTTAAAACCGAGAATCGCGTTTGCTGTTTTTAAAAGACCCATGGGCTCTCGTGGCCTGTATGGAATAAAATGCTCGCTACCAATTGCGAGTAGCAAAGGATGCACGCCAGCAGCATCCACCGCCTGCATTTCAAAAAGTCCTGGTATAGAAGCCGGGACCATAGGCGCCGTGATTTTATGGATCAAATCACCAAAAACGGTATCCTCTTGAGGAGGCCTTCCGACTACAGTAAAAGGGAAGATGGCATTTTTTTTGTGAAACACTTTTGCGACTTTTAAAAATGGAAAATCGTGCTTGCCCGAATAATAACCGAGATGATCTCCAAATGGACCTTCTGGTTTTAATTCACTTTCGATTTCGCCTAAAATACAAAAGTCAGCATCGGCGGAAATAACCCAGCCCTGGTGCATGGTGTATCGAAAGGCACGTCCATTCAAAAGGCCAGCCATTACTAATTCCGATAAATTTTCGGGCATTGGCATCACAGCAGCGAGCGTGTGCGCCGGAGGACCACCAATAAAAATGCTTACCTTTAAAGGCTTTTTTAATTCAATTGCTGCTTGGTGGTGACGGGCTATGTCTCGGTTAATTTGGTAGTGTAAACCGCATTCTTTATTTGGCGCGTATTGGTTTCCAGAGATTTGAATTCGATACATACCAAGATTAGCATTTAGAATAGAAGGCTGATAGGGGTCTAGCGAGCACACTTGGGGCAAGGTAATGAAAGCGCCGCCATCTTCTTTCCAAGAGTGCAATTGTGGTAAATCGCTCAAGGCACACTCTTCTTTAAGAACAGGTGCCTGTTTCTTTTTTAGGGGTCTAGAATGAAGTGCAGCTAAAGGTAAATGTGGCCAGCTTTTAGGCTGTTTTAGCATAGAAAGTGGATCAGCCTTAGTCATTACGGCGGCTTGAAGGCCATCCCACTCATTTCTAAAAAGGTACTCGGCTCTTTCTAAGGTGCCAAAAATATTACAGGCCGCGCGAAACTTAGACCCTTTGACGTTTTCAAAAAGAATAGCCGGAGTACCGGCTTCGTAGGCTTGCCTTGCGATCTCCGCCATTTCAAGATAAGGATCCACTTCTTCAGAAATAGAGATTAGCATTCCCGCTTTTTTTAGATCGATTAGGGCTTCTTCTAAAGACTTGTATGACATAATTTAATTCTTGCGAAATTACAGAAAATCGCATTGAAGAGGTTTGAATTAACCCGCTGTAGACCCAAAAGAATCTAAAGATTCAAATGCCTTTGTTTTCTTTTTGGCCTCGATGACCATAAGCATTTCTCGTGTTTTTTTGCGTTCAGGCATAGCGTAAAGAATGCGGGACTTTTCGAGTTCAGAGCGAAAAGAGTCGTCTTCACCTTGAAATGAAAGCTCTTCATAAAATACAGCGAGGTTTCCATCGTTTTTAATTAAGTGCTTGCCATTAAAGCCGCGAAAGGGGCCT
Source organism: Fibrobacter sp. (assembly GCA_012841225.1). GTDB lineage: Bacteria > Fibrobacterota > Fibrobacteria > Fibrobacterales > Fibrobacteraceae > Fibro-01. The sequence continues at coordinate 643 of DUVD01000162.1, read as the reverse complement.
TCACCAAGACGAACGGTAATTTCATTTTCTTGCATAGCGCTTATAATGCCCGTCCAAGAGGTTCGATTAAAACCGGCTACCAAGTGGTAGTGGATTGCCGCTCCCGTGTGCGCGCCTTCTGGCATGTGATAATGGATGATGGGCGAACCTGTAACATTCAAATGAATAGGTGCTACCCGAAGTATTTCTAAGACCTCTTCTTTAGAGGTTTCAAACCAAGCTGTTTGTGAAAAAGTTACCATATATAGTATAAAGATACTTTTATAAATACAAATTGTCCACTTGTTTTCGAATCAAGCCCTAAAAAGCAGTGCCTTTATTTTTGTTCCCTTTTGCTTAGGGATTATAAACCCTTTTCTAAAAGATAAAGAATGGGTAGCAAAGAGTCTCCATTTTTTTGGAAATAAGTCGAGATCCCTATGTTTTTTGCTCCTACAATATCTTTTTCGTAATCGTCGCCAACCATCAACGCTTCCGACGGCAATAAACCTAATTTTTTTAAGGTGTATTCAAAAATTTTGGCATCGGGTTTTTTAAGTCGTATTTCACCAGAAACAACAATCTCATCAACCCAAGGCGTTAGGCCCGTTTTATCTAAAAAACGGTAAACATGAGGGTAGTGATCGAAATTAGATAAAATAGC
>DUVD01000161.1 GCA_012841225.1 Fibrobacter sp. | reverse complement strand
GTCAATGCATTCTTATCCACCAAAATAGGTTTCATCAATGCTGTGATGCCTAAAATAAGCGCAATGTTGGTAATGTTTGATCCATAGGCATTTCCCAAAGCAATTTGAGGGTTGCCTTGCAAAGCCGAAACCGCAGAGACGATCATTTCTGGAGCAGAAGTACCAAAACCAATAATGACCATGCCAATCAAAAAAGTAGGCATATTATAATGACGAGCCACCTGAACGGCGCCATCGACAAAACGATCAGCACTCCAAACTAAAACCACTATGCCAACTACTACTGCAGCCAAAGACAACAACATAAAACTTCCTTATTGAGTTCCCTTAAATTTAATTAAAAACTAAAACAAAAAACCTCACCGCAAGGTGAGGTATTAATAAAACAGAGAGAAAATAAATTAAAACAGATTAACCGTTACTCCCATAGACATTTCTAATGGAGAAAAATCGGCGGCAATGCCTTTAATTTTGGGCGTGTTATACATTTCAGAAATACCAAGCAAAAACTTCATATTAAAAGATGCTCTTTGGCTAATCATCACAGAAAAACCAGTAAGCAAATTCCAATCAATAGGAGCTCTAAAAGAGGCGTCTATTAAATCATAGGATTCATCTCTAGCACCTTCACTAGATATTTGTAACTTGTCGTAAAAATTGACTGACATGCCAATACCAGCATCAAAAGAGAGACGAGACCGAGTGCGTTTAAACTTAAAGAGTAAAGGCAAATCAAGAGCCATTTGCTTAAAGCGATAACGAGTGCTTGCTACAGGCACATCTAAAACAGCTGAAGCATACCTATACTTAAACGTAAGGCCTGTACTCATGCCAACAGTGGCATCGTTTACTGGAAAAACGACAACACCACCAACACTCCAAAAGAGTCCTGAAAAATCAGGAGTGTCAAAATCAGAAGTTAAAAAGATGGCACTACCTAAAGAAGCAGTTATCCCCACAGTAAGCTCAATAGGGTAATAGCTTCTAAGCGCATTAACGTCTGTTTTAGCGTATCCCTCTTTTTCAATGACTATGGTGCGCATCTCATTTTGACTTGGCGACAAACGAACTATAACCGGGGCTGGCTTAGGCTCGCTTTTATTTAGCACTGGCTCTTGAGCGGGAAGTGTTTGAGAAACCATAACGGTTTCTGTTTTCTTAACCTCTTTGGATGGAGCGGCCTCTGCCTTTACGGGCGAAGATACTACTGGAGTAGAACCTTCATCTACGATCTCAATAGAAGATGGTACCTCCGCTGCCATTAGCATAGAAAAAGAACAAGCTATACCTAAAACCAATTTTAATGAAATATTCATGTGCACCTCCAAATAATTTTATGAATTAAAATTAACAAAAAAATAAGCTAAAAGATTTTTATTTTTCAAGTAATATCATGGTTTCGATATGAACCGTGCCAGGAAAAAGGTCTAAAGGCTGAATCTTTTTGACTTTATAACCCCATTTAGCCCAAAAACCAAGTTCTTTTGGTATAATGTCCGTTCCGCAAAAAACATGTAAAATACGCTTAGGGCGACGTTGGGCAAGAGTCGCAATCACTCCTGGATCTGTTCCTTG
>DUVD01000160.1 GCA_012841225.1 Fibrobacter sp. | reverse complement strand
TCTGAAAACGCGATAATACCAAGTGTCTGGCTCGGCTTTGCTTTGGCGTGCTGTACTGCGGCATCGATAAGAGATTTTATTGTATCGGGCACTTTTTTTAGCCCTAAGCCTTTAAACGTGAGTTTATGAGGCAAAGGGAATTGCTGAATGGTATTATTATAAAAATGTTGGTTTATAAAATAAAATAAAGCGGGGTGTTGATACTGCCTAGATAAGCAAAGTGTTCTAGAACCAGCGCCTTTTTGCAACGTCTGATTTAAAATGCTTTGTTGCTTAGAAACCTGCATTTTTTGAGTATGTTCTATTTTTTCAAGCGCATCTATAAAGAGGAGTTCTAATTCTGGGGTTTCAGTGTCGCCCATGACGATCATTTTGGTTGTCGAAACAATAGCTGGAACAGACTCCGCAGTAGAAATAATTTCAGCATCGAGAATTAAGAGTAAATCAAATTTTTGTTCATAGTTTTTTGGTGAGGCATAAAAATCGCAAACATTAAAAATCTGCAGGCTTTCAGGATACTTCTGGATGGTGTCTTCTAAGAATTTAAAGTTAGTACTGCAGTAGTCATCGAGTAGAGCTCGAAACGCCTTACTATTTTGAGTTCGTTTTTGAGGAGAAACAGAAAAGAGGTCGTTCTTCTGTTTAGTAAATTCCTGTATTTGTTGCTGGCACCAATACGCCGCCAATGCAGAAGTTAAATCTTCGTTAGGAAGCGATTTATCAAAAACGTAATCCACTAAAGGGCCTAAGTTTTTTTGATTTAGACGATCAATCCAGGCGTTTGTTTGCACGTGGATATCTAAACAAGATAAACTGTCCATCCAATTTCTTAAAAGATTGCCTTGCTCTGTTAAAGAAATAAGCTCCAGGGGGATTGCCAAAGAGAGAAGTGTAGATATCTCATTTTGATTTTTTTGGATTTCGGAGAGTTGAGCTTGAGCGAGTTCGATATTTAATTCGAGGTTTTTTAAGAGGTGGTACTTTTCTAGAATGCCAAATAGAAGTTCAGCAATAATGGGGTCTTTGATTTTATGTTTAAGATCGTAGAAGTACTTTTGTTTTAGATGAAGTAAAACCCAATTGGTTCTTTCGTACTTCCAGGTTTTGCCAAAAAGACGGTTCCCCATGGGCATGGAGTTTTTGTAGAAGTTGCGATGATTTTGAATTTCAATAAGTTCATCTACTAATAAAATAAGCTCGTCATCTGACTCGATTTCTTTAGGCTCACGAAACAGTGATAATAATTTTTTCTTTCTGCTACGGTAGTTATCAGAAAAAGCCCTAAAGGAATTTTTAGTGATCTCAGCAAATTCATCTCGAGTCGCGAGAATGCTTTCGTCGATGGCTCCCTCAGTGTAAATAAGAGAACCGTCTCGGCGAAACCTAGACCAAATGCTTCCAGACTCGGGGATGCTTAAAATATTTTCGCCGTAGTTGTCCCAGTCAGAAGACTGCAAGTCCCAACCTTCGTAAGTCGGCGTATCGGCATCAAAATAAGTTTGAATTAAATCAAATGCCTGTGCTAATTTATCCAAAGTTATGGATTCACTAAGAACAGTCGTTTCTAGCACCTTTATAAATGGGGTGAGGCGATCTATGTTCTCGATGGTTGGCTCGAGTAATTCGGCTAGTCTGTTTTGCTGCTCTTTGTTGAGAACCTTTAAGTCGCATGATTTGAATGCTTCTTGAGCCTTTTGCGTAGCAGGATTAGAAAACTCGTGAACTAGGGTGGCGATTGTTTTTTGGATAATGCGGTAGTCTTGAAAATTGAGCTTTTCTATACCACTAAAAACAGCATCAGCGATTTTATTTTTTATAGGCGGAATACGTGATTTTTCTTCAAAAAGTTGACTAAGACAAATGCCGCCAACGGGTGTTTTGGAGTTAGCTATATTATAATATTCGGTTAGATCATCTCTCATTTTGCGCAGTTTTTTTTGCGCTTCAGGTCTTTCCAATTGGGTATAGGAACGAAATTCAGGGTAAAGAGCCAGCTTTATTTTTTCGGTTGTAACGGCTCTTTTGGTGAGTACCAATACTTTTTTATGGTTGAACAAAGAGTCGGCGATGATGTTTGCCGCTGTCTCAAACACAAAAGTCCCTGGAGGCGTTTGTATAACGTAAGCTTCATTTTTAGGGCTTAAGGCATCGATAGACGCTTTGACTGTACTAAAGTCTGTGGGGTATAAAAAGGCGTGATCTGCGGGGTGGTAAGCATTATTTGCTTCTTTTTTATCGAAAATAGAATCGGCAACGCGAAACCCTTCGTCGTTGAAGAGCTTAAAGTAAATAGAGTTATCAGTAGGAAGAGAGGTGCTTTTATTTATTTGGAAGTCTAGGTTTTGATGTAAATAAAAATGAGAAGTACTGAAAAAAGAAAGGCATAACCCGCGTATAGAAAACTTCCAGAAAGGCTGTTTGGCCGCCGCCATTTCAATCATTGCAAAATACTTCTCTACGTCAAGGCGATTGTTGATTAAGGCTTCGCTTACCCTAGGGATTACGCCTTCGTTTTTGGTGCTTTCGCGCAGGGGAATGTTTTCGATTGGAGGCAAATCGGATAATTGAACAGTAAAATTTTGAAGGTCTACCTTTAATGGAATAAGTAGGGTGGGCGACATTTTATTGCCAGACCATTTTAAAAACCCTGCCGCAAGGAATAAATCAAAAACGCCAAAGTCTTCTTGCTTGCGTTTTAATACCTTCACAAAAAACGCTAATGACTCTTCGCCAAAAAAAGAACTTAAAGCGAGAGGCTCACCACTTTTAATCCAATTATTTATAAAAACATCGCTGTTTTCTTTCATGAGCGGCGATTGAAAAGGGCTTTCTGCAGGGAAATTTAAAAGCCGATTTTGAAAAGAGGAATCCAAAATTTCAAGTTGTAGTTTTGAAATTTGTGAGGAAAATAGCGTTTTGGACATGCTATGAATATACCTATTTTTATCAGAAATATCTTTCAATTTGCTTCGAAAACAATAAAATAGCGCTCTTTAATGAGATGGGTTCTTCTTTTCTTATTAGTTGGCGGCTAAAGCAGGTTCTACCGAGCAATTCTTCGGCTGTTTTGCCTTTTTCTTTTTGGGCGCGAAGACTCTCTGACTGTTGTCTTTTTGATAGTTTAAGCAGAGAGGAGGGGTCGTACAATAACGGGTGGTGGAAGTAGTGCGGTGGTTCATTTCTTCCTAATAACTTCATTAATAAGATCTGCCTTGCAGTAGAGCTTCTTAAGTCTTCGCCTCGAACCACCATACCAATATTTTCTTCGATGTCGTCAACACAAACGGCAAATTGATACGTCCATTGCGCTTGCCGATCTTTAAGAGTAAAATCACCACACTGTGCAGCAGGACTTTCGCAAAAAGCACCAAGACGTAAGTCACTCCAATAAACTGTTTTGGTTGGCACTTTTAAACGAATAGAAGTAAAAGGACTCGCTTCTAGATTTTTATTTAAACAACGACCCTGATAAATAACTTCACCTTCGCTGTTACATGGGTTTTCTAATAAAAGGCTTTTTCTAGAACAGTCGCATGCATAAGTAAGTTTATTTTTTTCTAATAGTTGCAATGCTTTTTCGTATGCGCAGGATCGTTCGCTTTGTATGCTTTGAGATTCCCATTCGAATCCAAACCACCTTAAATCGTCATAAATAGCTTGAATGTATTCAGGGCGAGCTCGGCTTTGGTCATGATCTTCTATTCGCAAGTGCACCTTATAGCCACCTATGTTTGCCACTGCCCACACGTAAAGGGCAGAAAGTAGGTGTCCTTCATGTAAAAACCCCGTTGGGCTTGGTGCAAAACGAATATTTTGTGCCATAAATCAAAAATAGTCTTTTGAGGGGTTTAAAACTAAGAATGGATAGTATATTTAAGTAAAACCTTTGGGTATTTTGGATTGGAGTTATTATATGTCAAAGCTGGTGTTTTTTTTGCTTATTTTGGTAGGTTTTTCTGCAGCCAATAAAATGGCTACTACTTATGATGGGGCGACGGTTATTTTGCACCCCGATGGGCGTTGGGAATACTACCAAAACAATAAAAATGTGCGCGACGTAAGGCCAAGTGCTATCCCCGAAGAAGCAAAATTAAATATTTATGTAATGCATGAAAGTTATGAAAAATTACGAAAAAACAAAAGGCTAATGCTAGAGGCTGATTTTGCTCCAGAAGAGGAAATTTTGGACAGTCTACGTCAAATTCCTAAAGGCGGGATAGTTCATTTTTGTATTCCTACCAACCAGCTAAAGCCACATGCAGTTAAAACGTATACCTATTCAGTGTGGACAGGGGGTAAAAAACCTGTATTTCAAACAACAGCTGCCGATGCGGATGCCAAGCCTAGTGGTGAAGTGGATGTTTCTTACCTTTTATCGGTGCCCATTTATACTCGCTTGAAAGTGAAGACAATTAAAGCTTCTATTGAGAATAAGGCTGGGCGCCAAACTCTAAATTTTGATGTCCCCGTTAATTAACTAAGGAAAATATTTTGAACGATGCTTTAATTATAAAAACAGCCCCTGATTACGATGCCACTGTAATTTGGTTACATGGCTTAGGAGCAGATGGGCACGATTTTGAAGACATAATCCCTTCTCTTTCTTTGCCTGAAAACCTTAAAATTAAGTTTATTTTTCCTCATGCGCCTGTGATGCCTGTGACTATTAATAATGGTGCATCTATGCGCGCTTGGTTTGATATCCGCCTAATGGATTTGGACCGCATCCCTGATGTCGCTGGTATTCAGTCGAGTGCGGCAAGCATGCGTATATTAGTTGAAAAAGAAATAAGCGAAGGCATTTTACCTTCTCGCATTTTGCTTGCTGGTTTTAGTCAGGGCGGTGTTATTGCTATAGAATTAGGCCTTCGATTTCCACAGAGGCTTGGGGGCATTATCGCCTTATCGACTTATTCTCCAACAACTGGTGAGCTTCCCTCAGAAGGGAGTGACGCCAATAAAGACCTTCCTATTTTTTGGGGGCATGGTGTGGAAGATCAAGTCGTGCCTTTGTCGCTCGCTCGTGAGGTGCGAGATTCTTTGGTTAAACAGAATTATGCCGTCGATTTTCATGAATATGCCAATTTGCCGCATTCAGTTTATATGCCAGAAATCAAGGATATCGCAGATTTCTTGAAAAAGGTACTTCTTTAAATGCGTTTCGCCGTAGTGGATTTGGAGACGACCGGCGGTCAACCTAAAAACGATTCTATTATAGAAATAGGAATAGCCTTGATCGACGGTACTGAGGTGGTTAAAACATTTGAAAGTTTAGTTTGCCCAGGCCGAAGCATTCCCAGTTTTGTCCAGAATTTAACGGGCATTTATCCTGAAATGGTAGTCTCGGCGCGGCCTTTTAGGGAAATCGCCGAAGAAGTCTTAGCACTTCTTTCTGGACGGATTTTTGTGGCTCACAATGCGCCGTTTGATTTTGGGTTTTTAAAAGCAGAGCTCGAACGAGCTTCTTGTAAATGGGATGCGCCGCGTTTATGCACTGTAAAACTGTCGCGCCGAGTGTTCCCAGGGTTTCCTAGCTATAGCTTGCATTCCTTAACAAAGTCATTAGGGTGTCCGGATTTTAATCATCACAGGGCCCTAGGCGATGCACTTGCTTCTGCAGAAATACTTAAGCTTGCCTTGGCTAAAGTGGGCGAGGCCGCTATAGTTAAAGAAATAAAAAACTATTCCATTAGTAAATGCCGTTTATGATTCTTCTTTTTCTTTTTTAGTTGCCTTTTTGGCGAAGGTCTTTTTAGCTGAAGCGACTCGTGGTGGAAAATCGAATTTAATTTTTCCTGTCTTGTCGAGAGTCAAGTAAGCGTCAAAAAGACGTTTAGTTTTAGATGACCTAAATCCTTGAATCAAATCTGTTTTTTCGCCAGCGAGCATTTTTTTGACGTTTTCTAATGTTATTTCTTTGCCAAGAATAATCTTGCTGAGTCTAAATCCAGTTTTTTCTTTTTCTACGGCGCTTTCTGAAATGTAAGCCGTTAAGGAGTCAAAAACGGGGCTTTGGTCGATTGGCGAAATACCAATTTTCTCACCGAGCTCAATGTCGGCATCGACGTTATCAAATAAAAATTCAACTTTATTTTTGTCATTGATAATGATGACTGCAGAAAATTCGGCACCTCGTTTAGAGCGAAATCCAGAAAGAGGCCCAATTTTGCGTTCGGCTAAAAGGGTGGCGACTTCGGTTTCACTGATTTGTCTGCCACCTAACATTTTTCGAATCATAATGCCATTATCAGTTTCGAAGCGAGAAACGGATTCATAAACCCGCATGTCTTTAACAGGGCTAAAGGAGGCTTCTTTTTTTGTGGCACTTTCGTCAAAGGCTTTAATAGAAGAGACGATTTGTTTGGTAAGCTCAACAATACCCTTCATAAAGTCTGCCCGAGATTCAGCACCTTTTTCTATAAGACCAAGCTGGTGTTCCCATTCGCCAGTAAGTTCTGGAGAGGTTAGGGGCTCTATGTTCATAGCAGATAATAACTGGATGAGGTCAAAGGCTTTACCTGTAGGGATAAGCTCTTTACCATCTCGCACGACGTACTTGTCGGCAATCAATTTTTCGATGACCGCTGCTCGAGTGGCTGGAGTGCCTAGCCCGCGTTCTTTTAGTGCATCTCGCAATTCATCATCTTCAACCAGTTTTCCGGCGCTTTCCATTAAAGAAAGCAACGAGCTTTCGGTGTATCGGGCGGCGGGTTTAGTCACTTCTTGATTGACTTTAATATCGACATTTTTCGCTTCATCGCTTTTGCCTAAAGGCGAGAGCGTGGTTTCTGTATCGGCATCTTTGCCGTAAATCGCCTTAAACCCAGGGTCTTCTAAGATCTTGCCTTCGGTGATAAAGGTCTCGCCTTCAACCTGCGTGATACGCGTGGTATTTAAATACTTAGCAGGTGGAAAAAAGACGCCAATAAAGCGCTGGCTAATTAAGTTGAATATTTTTTGTTCTGCTTCAGAAAGGCCTTTTGGCGCTGTTCCTGTAGGGATAATGGCGTGGTGATCCGAAATCTTTTTGTTGTCAAAAACTCTAGGGTCTTTTTTAACCCAGTTGCTGTCGAGAGCCTTTTGTGCGTGTACAGCCAAAGGACCAGTCATGGAGCCTAATACTTTTTTTACAGTGGGTAGGTAGTCTTCGGGGAGGCACTTGCTGTCTGTTCTTGGGTATGTAGTTAGTTTATGCCTTTCGTAAAGAGCCTGAGCGATTTGCAGCGTTGTTTTGGCCGAGAACCCAAAACGGCTGTTGCCTTCTTTTTGTAGTGCAGTCAAGTCGTATAATGGGGGGCATCTTTGTGAAGAAGGTTTTGTTGTCTCATTAACGGTGCCAGTTTTTTTTAAACATTTTTTGAGAATGGCATCAGCGTCTTTTTGCACCCAAATTTTTTGAATGTTTTCTTTACCCTTGGCTTGAAACCATTTGCCTTCGTACTCTTGATTGTTGCTGCTAAAAAGCCCAAGAATAGTCCAGTAATCCTGAGGCACAAAAAGGTTTCTTTCTTCTTCTCTTTTTACAATCATCGCAAGAGTAGGCGTTTGAACTCGACCACAAGGAGTTAATTGAAAGCCACCAAAGCTGCTTTTGTAAGCCGTTAGCCCGCGTGAGCCGTTAATACCAATAAGCCAGTCTGCCTCTGACCTGCTGATGGCAGCGTCTTGTAAATTTTGCATTTCTTCGGCAGTGCGCAGGTGTTCAAAGGCTTCTTTAATTGCCGAACTAGTCATGCTTTGCATCCAAAGGCGCTTAATCTCTTTGCCTTTAATTCCTGTTTTGCCTTTTTCGTGCTCTATTATATAATGAAAAATGAGCTCCCCTTCGCGACCGGCATCGCAAGCATTAATAATAGTAGAGACGTCTTTTCGCCGAATGAGTTTTCCTAAAGCAGCTAACTGGCCTTTAACCGTAGGAATAGGCATAATCACAAATTGCTCTGGAATAATAGGCAAGGTGCTCATATCCCAAGACTTGTAGCGTTCGTCTATGTTTTTAGGATCGGCGATAGTGACTAAGTGACCAACAGCCCAAGACACTATTGTGGTGTCACTTTCAAAAAATGCCTTTTCTTTTTTAAATTCTTTGGCCCCTAGCACCTTAACTAAATCGGTGGCGACGCTTGGTTTTTCTGCAATAATCAAAGTTTTTTTTGAATCGACCAATTTTTTTTTCATTAGACTAGGACACCTTGTTTTTCATTCGAAGAAAATGATAAAATGAGAGTAAGCTGCAAAACGTGACGAACGGTGCATGTAGGAGCTCAAAAACGACAAGTGATTTCCAAGATGGTTGAGTTCCAATTGTTTTCATGCCGCGAATTATAAATAAAATGTCCATAAGCGATTTTAAAATAAACGCTATAATAGTCGTTAACAAAAGCTTAGGGCTAAAAACGGATAAAAAAGCGGAGAAAGTAAGGGTAACTAAAAAACAACGCATTAGCAATGGAGTGCTTTTTAGTGCAGTACAGAATTGATGTTTCTTAATAAGGGCTCGCGCTGTGCCTTTCCTTTGAACTAATGCATTTGGATCGATGGTGTATTGAATTCGTCCGGGCTTATTAAATATAGGTTGAGTATTCGAAAGCAAAAAAGATTTTAAAAAGGCTGTGTTTTCTGTAGGAATGAAAACGTTCTTTTGACGAACAATGCGTGAAGCTTCTAAAAGGTTTAGTTTATTATAGTATAACACGAGACTTTCTTTTATCCATGGCTTTTTATTGACATTACTATAAATAAGAGGCGCTCTCACTACTTCTATTCCTGGCTCAAATTCCCGTGTCATTGCGTTTAGCCATTCTGGTGAAATGCTTATGCCATTGTAGAGGCTGAGTAAGACTTCATCATCGCTAGCAGCGGCAATGTTTTTTAAAATATCGAGTTCTGTTTCGGTAGAATGGAATTCGGTAGTGTATTGGTGTATTCTCGGGTCATTGGTACTTTCGTCGCCTTCTTGACCTACAAGCCAAATAGAGTAGGTACCCGCATAGTTTTGCGTTAAAAGTTCTTTTACAGTTTGCGAACTATAGAGTTTATTTTTAAAAAACAGGACAACACTCGCTTTCGGCGGTGGCTCTGTGATGGCGTTATGGCTTTTGAGTTTTAGCAGGCTCAAAGAGTCTCGGTAGCGCTCTAGTCCATAATAAAGAACACCAAAAACCAATAAAACAGAAAAAAGATTTGTCAAAATAAAGGTTGTCATTTTTAGCAAAATCTAATTTAAGAACAAATGAATAAAACATTTTTTTCATTTTAAGTCGAGATTTTCAAAAAAAGAGTCTAAATGGAGGATTTATGGAGCTCTTTAAGGCGTCTTCAATATTGACAACTGCCCTTTGACCTTGTATATTTGCGCTTACCTTGAAAATAGAAATCTTACAAACCATGGTAGAGTCGACCGAAAAAGAAATTTCTTGGGATCGAACTGCCAATCCATCTCTTTTTGATGAACTTCACCTCGTGGATGAACTGTCTGCGAACGTGCTTATTTGTCCAGGAGGAAAAGATAAATGGTTGGTAACGGGCTCTCTTTCTGGGGTGCAACTTTTGACATGTGCCCGCACGTTGGAACTGTTTAAAAGACCTTTTGAAACCGATCTGGCAATAGAGGTTAAGAGAACTCAACGCGTTGCACAACAAGAGCTGAACGATGACGACGATGAAGTGTTTACAATTCAAATGTCTGTTGTTGAGAGAGAAATAGATATTTCCGAGTGTGTTCGGCAACTGGTAATGCTCCAGGAACCGCTCAACCCGATGAAAAACCCCGATGAAGATTTTGTCTGCCCTAGTGAGAAACCCTCCGATGAGCCGACAATAGATCTCCGTTGGGAAAAACTGAAAGCGCTAAAGCGCAAAATGGATAATTCGAACAGGAGTTAGTAATGGCTGTTCCAAAAAGAAAAACCTCGACCGCCCGACGCGACAAACGACGTACACATTGGAAGATGGAAGTTCCTGCAATGTCGACTTGTGATCATTGTGGTGCGGTCAAACGCCCACACCGTGTATGCCCTGTTTGTGGGTATTATAAAGGGGTCGAAGTTATTCGCCCTGAAGTCGCATAAATATGTAGGAGAAACCTATGATACGCATTGCCCTTGATGCCCTCGGTGGAGATAATGCTCCTGAAGTGGTCCTTAATGGCGCTGTTAGCGCTGTTAATGCCTATGAAGGTAAGTTTCATATCGTTCTTTGTGGTCCTAAAGAGGAAATCGAAGAAGGATTAAAGAAATTAGGATACAATGGTGATGCCATATCGGTGGTCGATGCTCCAGATCGAATCGCTATGGACGAACACCCGATTGATGCACTTCGAAAGAAGCCAAATTCGGGTTTAGTCACTTGCGTCGGTTTGCAAAAGAAAGGCTTAGTACAAGCTAGCGTCAGCGCTGGTAATTCCGGTGCTATGATGGCTTCGTGTCTTATGTTGCTAGGTCGTTCAAACGAAAACTTTGCGCGTCCTCCTATTGGATGCACAATCCCGACCGCTAAGAACCGCGCCCTTTTAGTAGACGCCGGCGCTAATGTCGACGAAAAAGCTTCTGTATTAGTTGACTTTGCTATTGCCGGTTGTGTTTTTGCCGAGTGTTATTTGGGTTGTGAAAAACCTAGAGTCGCTTTGCTAAACATGGGCGAAGAAGAAAAGAAAGGCCCAGCTGTCATTCAAGAAGCTTATCAATTATTAAAAAACACCTCTTTAAATTTTATCGGCAACGTAGAAGGCCGCGACTTGATTGCGGGCAAAGCAGATGTTATAGTTTGCTCTGGCTACACGGGTAATGTCGTTTTAAAAATGCTCGAAGGCTTTTACGAAATGCACCAAGAGCTTTTTGGTACCATCGATACTCCCGAAGGCAAACGTTTTGCTCAAATGTGGGATTATCGCTTTACCGGTGGCGCTTTGCTTTTAGGTTTAAACGGCACGGGTATTATTGCTCATGGTCGCTCCGATGCAAAGGCTATTGAACAAGCTGTCTATGCTGCTTACCAGTATGCAGAAAGTAAAGTAGCAGAAAAAATCGGCTTAAAATTAGCGGAATACAAGCAAGCTTGATATCTTATTTCACCCTTCACTCTTGTAGGATTTTATGTCAAAAAACATTTTTTTATTTCCAGGACAGGGCGCACAATATATCGGTATGGGCTCCGCTCTTGCTCAGAATTTTGAACCAGCCAAAAAAATGCTCGAGTATGCTGACGAGATTTTAAATTTTTCTCTTTCAAAAATCATGCTTGAAGGCCCAGAAGAAGTTTTAAAAAGTACAGACAATACACAACCTGCTCTTTTTGTCACTTCGATGATGGTGATGGAATTATTGATTGCCGAGGGAATTCCTTGTGACATGGTTGCAGGTCATTCTTTAGGTGAATACTCGGCGATTTGCGCCGCTGGTGGGTTTAGTTTTGAAGATGGCCTTCACTTAGTGCGTAAGCGTGGCGAGTTAATGGCCACTGCTGGTACGCGCTCTCCAGGTAAAATGGCCGCTGTAATCGGTGTCGAAGATGATGCCGTTAAAGCACTTTGTGCTGAAGCCTCAAAAAAGGGAATAGTGATTCCCGCTAATTTTAATTGTCCCGGTCAAGTGGTCGTTTCTGGAAGCGTCGAAGGCGTTAATGCCCTCGTAGAACTATGCGAATCCAAAAGCATAAAAGCAGTATTGCTTCCTGTTTCTGGCGCTTTTCATAGCCCTTTAATGGAATTTGCTGTAGAAGGTCTTACCGAAGCCATTGCAAAAGTCAATTTCTCTGATTTAAAGTATCCTTTAATTGCTAATGTGACTGCAGAACCCTTAACAGATGCAACTCTTTTGCCCGATCTTTTAGTTAGGCAGATTACGAGTCCTGTGCGCTGGGGAGAATCTATGCAAAAAGCAATTTCTCTCGGTGTGACGTCTGGCGTAGAAGTGGGTTCGGGTAAAGTCCTTATGGGTTTAATGAGACGAATCGATCGAAACCTAAAAGTGACTCCAGTCGAAAACATAGGCGATTTAACGCCATTGAAAGGATAATTATGATTGATTTAAAAGAGAAAACAGCTGTAGTTACTGGCGCCTCGCGTGGCATCGGTTTAGAAATTGCTCGCGTTTTAGCTTCTCGTGGAGCTAACTTGGCGATAATTGCGACTAAAGAAAATGAAGAGCTCGCTAGCTCTATCGAAGCCGAATTTAAAGTAAAAGTTAAATCTTACGCTTGTGATGTTTCTTCTTCTGAGACAGTCGATTCTACTTTTAAAAATATTATAGAAACATTTGGCGCCATTGACATTCTCGTCAACAATGCGGGCATCACACGCGATGGCCTTTTAATGCGCATGAAAGACGAAGATTTTGACGACGTGATTCGAATCAATTTACGCTCCGTATTTCTTTGCACAAGAGCAGTGGCTCGTCACATGATGGGTCGTCGTCAGGGTCGTATTATTAACATGGCAAGTATCAACGGCATATGCACTCAAGCGGGCCAAGCTAACTATGCCGCTTCTAAAGCGGGTGTTATTGGCATTACTAAGTCAAATGCGATGGAATTTGCGGCGAGAGGCATTACAGTGAATGCGGTGGCTCCCGGGTTTATTAAAACCGACATGACCGAGAAATTGAACGAAGAGACAATAAGCAAGTTTAAAGAAGCTATTCCAGTTAAAGATCTTGGAAACCCACGCGATGTGGCCAATTTAGTCGCTTTTTTAGCGTCTAATGAAGCGCGTTACATCACAGGTCAAATTATTGGCGTTGATGGTGGGTTGAACGCTTAACAATAATTACTAAATTTATCTCAAACCACCATAATGGAGTTATCAAATGAACGAAGAACTGATTAAAAAAGTCACAGACGTAGTTGTCGAAAAACTCGGTGTTAAAGCCGAAGACGTTACTCTTGATTCTACTTTTGTGAACGACCTTGGCGCTGATTCTTTGGATCGCGTTGAGTTAGTCATGGCTCTCGAAGACGAGTTCGACCTCGAAATCATGGATTCCGATTCCGAAAAGTTCCTCAAGGTTTCGGACGTCGTTTCTTTTATCGAAAGCAAGAAGAACGCCTAATACGTAGTTCTAGTTGTTTTTGATTTTAGATCAAAAAATTAAGGCGGCCTTAGGTTGCCTTTTTTCATAGAGGCTTTTTTTGAAGAAAAAAACAAATGTCATTCGCAAAATAATAAGATTTTGGTTTCGCCACAAGTCTGGTGACGGGCTTGAGGCAAAGCTGGGTTATCGGTTTAAAGATGCTTCTCTACTGGCGCACGCTTTAGTGCATCGTTCTTGGATTGCCGGTAAGGACATTCCCTACACCGATAACAACGAGAGGCTCGAGTTTTTGGGCGATTCGATTTTGAATATGCTCGCTACGGAGTACTTGTATAAAACGCATCCTAAAGCCACAGAGGGCGACCTCTCTAAGTGGAAGGGGGCGATTGTTTCTGGGCATGCCTTAGCGCAAACTTCTTTGCTTTGGAACTTAGGTACGTATATTCGTATTGGTAAAAGCGAAGTCAGGATGGGTGGCCGTTACAAAGAAAATATTTTGGCCGACGCTTTTGAAGCCATTTTGGGTGCTGTTTATTTAGACGCGGGTCTTGATGCGGTAAGGACGATTCTTGAAACATTCCACTTTCCGCGCACGCAGTCCATTGTGGCTGGTGCAGATTTCCTAAACTATAAAAGCACTTTATTAGAAGCGATGCAAGCAAAGTCTTTACCTTTACCAGAATACGAAGTTATAGGTGAGTCTGGGCCCGAGCATCATAAAGTTTTTGATGTTCAGGTTTTATTAGAGGGTAAAGTTTGTGGTCGCGGTAGCGGTGTTTCTAAAAAGAAAGCCGAACAAGAAGCCGCCGCTTGCGCTCTTAAATTACTTGAGGAGGAAGAAAAATGATTCGAATGAAAATACAGTGCTGCCTATGGGCGGCCATTTTTTTGTTTGTCGGCTGTGATAGTAAGGCGACTTCAAAAAACACTTTAACTGAAAAGTGTCCAGACGTGGCTGTATACGATTCTACGTCCACCGGTGAGTACGATCCTATCGCTTCTTTAGACGCTGTTCCTTGCGGGACTATGAGTTTATGGGGCGCTTCTATGCCCAAGTCATTTAATATGTGGCAAGACTACAATAGCTTTTCGTCTAATTTAATGAACCTCATGTTTGAACCTTTAGTGGGCTTGCATTCCACAGAAGATCGCGAAGTGGGCGTTCTTGCAGAGTCTTGGGAAGTATCAAAAGAGGGTAAGACTTTTGTGTTTCACTTAGACTCAAGAGCTCGCTTTAGCGATGGCAAAAGGATCACAGCGGAAGATGTTCAGTTTTATTATGATGTGATTATGGATCCTAAAAATTTAACGCCTATTTTTAAGGTGGGTTTAAGTCGCTTTAAAAGGCCAAGAGTAATCGATTCATTGACTATTGAAATGACAGCAAAAGAAACGCATTGGGGAAATTTTTGGGAGGCGGCAGGCATGCTCGCGTTTCCAAAACACCTTTGGCAAGGTAAAGATTTTAATGCCATCCGTTATGAATTTCCTGTGGTAAGCGGGCCGTATAAAATTAAAACTTTTAGAGAAGACCGCTTTGTAGAATTAGAACGTCGTGCTGATTGGTGGGGGTTTCAAAAAAAATGGAACCATGGTAAGTATAATTTTCAAACGATTCGTTACCGCTTTATGGAAGACAGAACAAAAGCCTTGGAAGCGTTTAAAAAACAAGACTTTGATGCTTACGCCATTTACACTTCTTCCATTTGGATGAAGCAGACCGATTTTGAAGCCATTGAGAATGGCTGGGCGATTAAGCAACGCGTTTATAATAAAGAGCCAATTGGCTTTCAGGGCATGGTCATGAATGGGCGACGCGACCCATTTAAGGATGTTAAAGTCCGTCGTGCCTTATCTTTTTTAATGAACAGAGAATTGATGAACGAAAAATATATGTTCAACCAGTACTTTTTATTAAACAGCTATTACCCCGATTTGTGGCCGGAAAACAAAAATCCAAATGCACCATTATATAACTACAATCTCGACAGCGCACGCGTGCTGTTAATGGAGGCTGGTTATGTAGAGGATGCTCAAGGTATGCTCGCTAAAAATGGCAAGCCTCTTTCCATTACTTTTATTACGCAGGCCGAAGACCTTAGGCATTTGACTTTATATCAAGAAGACCTTCGTAAGGCGGGAATTCAAGCCCACATCGATCAGATGTCGCAAAGCACGCTCCGAAAACGCTTAGATGACGCCGATTTTGATATGTATTGGATTAATTGGGGCGCTGGTAGGCTTAGAGACCCAGAGGCTTCTTGGCATTCGTCTACCGCCATGCAAAAGGGCACTAATAATTTATCGGGACTTCAAGATTCTCTTTTGGATTACTTAATAGAACAGCAAAAAACAGAATTTGACCTTTCTAAAAGAAACGAGCTCCTTCGCCTATTAGATACGCGTTTAAGCGAATTAGTGCCTTACGTTTTAATGTGGCAAAGCGATCACCATCGGTTGTTGTATTGGAATCGATTTGGAATGCCAAGTACTGTCTTAGATAAGTACAACCGAGAAGAATC
>DUVD01000159.1 GCA_012841225.1 Fibrobacter sp. | reverse complement strand
ACGTTTTTTCATGTGAACTCCTAAAAAAATGAAAATCTAATGAAAAGTTACAAAAAAAGAATGTTTATTGCAATTTTATTTTTACTTTACGCCCATGTGAGAGTGAGCACAATCACATTTTGGCTTTATTTTCAATCTCACCACAAAAAAGACCCACTTAAGCCCAAACGCATTCGTTTATACACAAAAACAGGCCAAAATGGCAAATAATATTACATATTATTTTGTCTAATTATTATATATTTCTTATAATACGAACGGAGGTTCCTTAGTGCTCAAAAAATTGCTTTTTGCTTTTACGACCTTTTGTCTCTTCTCTGTTGCTTTTGCAGCAGAACCGTTAATGGTTTGGATTATGCCAAACGGGGCATCACCTCAAGAAAAGTTAGAGCAAGAACTCCTTATTTTTACTAAAAAAACAGGCATTCCAACAAAAGTGGTCGTTCTCGACTGGGGCGAGGCTTGGAGTCGTATTTCCAATGCATTAAACACCGGTAAAGACCTCCCCGCTGTGCTTCAGCTCGGCACCACCTGGATTCCCTATTTTGCCTCTCGCCAAGAACTCCTTACATTAAACCCATGGCTTCCTCAAATCGACTCTTCGCGTTTTGTGCCCGTTAGCTTTCAAACTACTCATATCGATGGCGATACTTCTATTTACTCTGTCCCATGGTTTATCGATGCCCGCGCCATTCTTGCCAATGCTAAAATACTAAAAGAGCTCCACATCAAAGAAGCCGACATCAAAACACATAAGGGCTTTATTAAGGCGTTAAAAAAGATAAAAAATGCTTCTTTAAAACTTGACGATGGCACTCCTATTCAACCTTACGCTTTTCCGGGCAGGAACGACTGGAACATCCCCCACAACTTTGCCCCTTGGGTTTGGTCTAACGGCGGGGCTTTTATAAAAAAAAGCGCTAGTGGTTACTCCTCCTCCTTAATGGATACCAATACCATCATAGGCATCGCTAGGTATTTGAACTTTGTATTGGACTCTATCGTCGACCCCACAAACTTAAACTTGAACACCGCCCAAATCTCTCAACAGTTTAACAACGGTGAACTTGCTTTTATTTTAAACACCTCAGAAATTGTCATGCAAACTAGGTATCAAATTCAAGATGGTGGCCTATTAAACTCAAGAATTGGTAACGATGGTGTTTTAGTGTTTCCGGTGCCCGAAGGCGATGCTGGAAGCGTTAGTTTTATAGGTGGTAGCAATCTTGCTATCCCGGCTAAGTACAAAAACAAACAACAAGCTCTTAAACTCCTATTGTTTTTAACTGAAGATCCATTCCTCGATGCTTACACTAAGCAAATCGGGTTTTTACCTCCCTCAAAAAAAGTTCTCGAATCATGGTCTCAAGACTCGATATACAGGGTTTTAGTGGAGTGTTTAAAAGATGGCATGACCTATAAAAGTATACCACAATGGGGTGAGATTGAAAACATTTTAGGTAAAACGTTTAGCTCCATTTGGGCATCAATGGAAATGAAAGACCTCTATTCAGAAGAAAAAATTTATTCCATATTACGTCAAAACGATTCTCTCATTAACGAAACCTTAGGTAGTCCTCAAATTGACTCCACCCTCTCTTTTACATCATTTGAAAAGATTTGGATTAACGCCCTAAACGAGCTAAATAGTTCAAGTATTTCCTCTTCTGCACAAAAAGATAGCGCAGCAACCCTAAACCAAACAAAGTCCTTTTCTGACAAAAAACTTTCAATTGGCATTTTTGTCCTAATGATGCTTTTTGGATTTATATTTGCTTATCAACGTAAAAAGAAATAACGCAAGCGATTTATAACTATGAACGAAAAAAAACAGTCCATCAGTTTAAAAAACAGCATCATATTTCGAAGCCTTCTTATGCTAATCCTAGCAATCACTACTATTATGGTGGTGAGTGGCTCTTTTTTCATTTACTTCCAAAAAGAAGCGCTCGAAAAATCTGTTTTCGAAAAAAACTCTAACGATCTTAAACAGGTTATGCTTTCCATAGAACAAGAGTTCGACCAATTTGGAAACCAACTTTCACTACTTTCTAAAACAACTTCTGTGCAGCAAATGGACTCCATTATATCGCCTAGTTATTTAAAAAGTTTTGATGTCGCCTCTCTGTTTAAAATAGGAGAGTTAGTTAGCTTATACAATCGCCATAACCAACTCATTTGCGACAATTCGATGAACGAATCAGTGTTGCCGCATAAAAGCTTTACTGATTTTGGATTAGTTACGCCACACCGTCCTTACACCACCGAATGGTACTGGGAAGACTTTATTCCTAACAAGTTCTTTGCCATTACCGTGGGTGATCGCGCTCTGGCAAACGGCACCTTAGCGGCTAATTTTTCTTTTAGACGAATTTGGCATAAGTACACTTCTTATAAAGTAGGGGAAGACGGCTTTTTAATTGCCTTTGACGATAAAAACCGCTTGCTAATGTACCCCGATTTACAAAAAATTTTAGACCAACACTTAGAGGCCAGTGATTTAGGGTTAAAAGACTTTTCATCTAAAACC
Organism: Fibrobacter sp.; assembly: GCA_012841225.1. Lineage (GTDB taxonomy): Bacteria > Fibrobacterota > Fibrobacteria > Fibrobacterales > Fibrobacteraceae > Fibro-01. The sequence goes on along the minus strand of DUVD01000159.1, from coordinate 335 downwards.
TACTCCATCGAAAAGCCAACCTTTATTACGTTAAATGGCAAAGAGTATTTAGCCACCTACCTTTACAATGCTCGTTATCAAATTGGACTTTTGTCTTTACAATCCAGGGCAGAAATTCAATCATTAATTTCCGCTGTTGCCTTAGGCATGCTCTTTTTACTGGGCCTCACTATTCTGGCCTCTGTTCTCATTATACTATGGTTGTTTAAGCATTTCGCCTTCCCTTTACGTCATATTATTGAGCACATTAATCACATCGCCAAAGGCAACTTTGATTCAGATCCCTTGCCAGAAAACAAAAGAAATAATGAACTTGGCATTTTAACCCGTTCATT
>DUVD01000158.1 GCA_012841225.1 Fibrobacter sp. | reverse complement strand
TCAATGTCTTTACCTATGCTTGGAAGTTTTGCTCTTTGGTGTTGTAAATAGTTCCATCTTGCAGATGGTGGCACATAAAAAACATTCTCTGCCAAGTACTCGTCTTTATCTTCTGCATCAGAAAGTTTATCAGCTAATAATTTGGAATGTAAATCTTCAAAGCTGTCTGAAATATATTTAAGGAAAATCAAGCCTAATACAATATGTTTGTATTCTGCTGCATCCATATTGTTACGCAACTTATCAGCTGTAGCCCAGAGGGTTTTTTCGAGTTCTTGATCCATATTTATTTTTTGTATTATTAATTCTTTTTTGTCGCTATCCAGTTAACTAAAATGGTTGTTCAGGTTGTTTTTGTATGTTGCCCAACGGCCAAGTATAGGCGTAGTGCGGGTTTTCGAAGATGATATTTTCATTTTATCCGGAATTTTATTACGTGAATAATTGTTAATTTAGCAATAAATCCCGCATTATGCTTATACAATGTTGTAGGTAGTGCTTCAAAAGAAGGATTTTGTACCCTCCGAAAGCGTAAACTGTAACTTATGTCTTTTGAAAATTCATGTGCCCGTTTAAGAACTTTAAATTGTTTTAGAACTTGGCAACGGAACGTACTCTTCTTCATCACTTGGTACTAAGGGAAAAGCTTTATGGTTTTGTTCTTCCCAATCTCGCTTCGCTTTTTCGATGACTTCTTTGTTGGAGTTTACAAAATTCCAATAAATGAATCGTTCTTCTTCAAAAGGAATGCCTCCAAAAATATAGATTGTGCTGTTGGCTTTAATTTCAAAAGTGCACAATGTGCTGTCTTTTGCTACTAAAATCTGTTTGGATTCATAGTTAAATCCATCCGCATTGATGCTGCCTTCCAAAATATACAAGGCACTTTCGCCATAGAGATTTTCTCCGATGTTGATTTGTTGTTTGCTGCTGCTTTTTATTTCTATAAAATAAAGTTCGCTGTGCACAGGAACAGGGGAGGTTTTACCAAAAGCTGTTCCGGCGATTAATTTAAATTCCGCTCCTTGTTCTTGCCAATGTGGAATTTCAGTTTCTTCGATGTGGGCAAAACTAGGTTCGCATTGCTCTAAATGCTTGGGCAGCGCCACCCAAATTTGCAATCCGTGTAACACTTTTTCCGTAGGTCTTATATATTCTGGTGTTCTTTCAGAATGTACAACCCCTTTTCCTGCGGTCATCCAATTGACGGCTCCGGGTTTGATTTCTATCTGTGAACCCAAACTGTCTTTGTGAAAAATGGATCCTTCAAATAAATAAGTAAGTGTAGATAATCCGATATGCGGATGCGGCGGCACATCTAGATGCTCATCTGGACTCATTTTAGCGGGCCCCATATGATCGATAAAAACGAAAGGGCCAACCGCTCTTTTTTGACGAAAGGGCAACAAACGTCCTACCATAAAGTTGCCAATACTGGCAGCACGCTCGGCTATAATTAATGCTGTGTTCGACATAATTTTTTTCTTAAAGTTAATGTTTATTTAAAGCAAATTAGGAGTGAACCCTAAAGCAACTCCTAATATGACTGTCATTAAACCGGGAATTTTGATTAGGCCAGAACATCTCTGATACTTTCATCTTGATCAAATCTCCTTTTTGCGTAGGGACAAAGTGGAATGATTTTTACCTCATTTTTTCTTGCATAATCTACGCCTGCCTGGACTAGAGTTTTTGCAAATCCTTTTCCGCTAAACTTTTCGTCAACGCTGGTATGGTCAATAATAAACTTCTCTTTTCCGGCCCAAGTGTAGGTCATTTCTCCTGCCATTTCATTGTTTTCAGAAATCACAAAGCGACCTTTCTTGCCGTCATCTTCTTGTTTTATGCCTATCATAATTCTTCGATTTTTTTTAAAT
>DUVD01000157.1 GCA_012841225.1 Fibrobacter sp. | reverse complement strand
CCCCCATCATAAGCGACTATATAATCGCCCTTACTGCGGAAGGAGATAACGGGAATGGGGCGAGAAGGAGAGCAAGAGGCTTCATTTTCTTTTAATAAATCAAAAGCCGCTGGTGCCACCGCAGCAAAAACATCAGCTAAATGACAAGCGGAATAATGAGACATACCACCACCCATAGAAAAACCAGTAGCATACACTCGTTTTGAGTCTATGCAGGTCAACGTTTTTACCTCGGTAACAAGAGCCCTTACAAAACCCGTGTCATTGGCATCCGAACAACAAGGCCCAACATCCCAAGCATTGCCCATAGGACCAGCTAAGCCGTTAGGGTAAACAGTAATAACACCCTCTTTGTCTGTTACGTTTTTATAGGGAGACGAGCCCGACTCCCCAGAAGCAGACCCCCCAATGGGATGGAAGTCGACAAGTAACGGTACAGGGGCATCGCCTAAGTATGATTTAGGAACATGCAAAATATACTCCCGCTTTTTTCCACTGATTGTAATCGCTTTATTATAATCCCCTGGAGCCAAAACAGTTGCAGGGCAAGCCGGTGGCTCGGACACTGTGCTTCTCATGACCACCAAAACGTTTTCTTCAATTTCTTTGAGCAGAGTGTAAGTAGCGTCTTGGTACCCGGTTTTTATAAAAGTAATTGTGGGGAGCAATGCAGCGGTTTTAACTGTAGCGTTCGATTTTGAAAGAAGATACGTAGATTCTTGCTTTGCTTTTTTGATGCGCAAGTACGACGCATTTGAGGGTGCATATTTCGATAAATCTAATCGGAACGTACCATTAACACCCGAAAAATGATCCTCCCACAAGACCTTACCTAAAGCATCCATTAATGACAAATGGAAAGGGCCTGAATTGATGCTTTCTATTTCAAGTATATTCTTATTAAAATGAACTCGCCAGTTGTTTTCAGCAGAGTTCGTGGATTTAATAGAGATAGGATCATCATATTTTAAAGTAAAAGCACCATTAAAATTTGTTTTTACTGGTGCAATAGATGGGGAACTTGGAACCGATACGGTCACGCCTTCAAGCTGCTCTCCTTTATTAGAAGACACTGTCCCGCTCACACTCCATGCAAAGGAAGTAGACACTAAAAATACGATACAACACAAAACAAAGTAAACAGAACGAATGCTCATGGGAATCTCCTTTTAAAGAATTAGAATTTATATTCTCCAAATTTCCCAATGCCCAGTTTAATAAATAGTTTTTAAAGGACACTAAAGCAAAACCAGCGGTGTAATGTTTTTTTTACCACACCACTAATGCCGTTTTTCGCTAAATTCTAAATAAAAAAAGACCCGCCAAGCAGACGAGTCTTTAATTTTTTATAAAACAATAGGTTACAAAGAAGTTACGGTGTGCTTACTGGTACTTTAACAGCAGGCACGGTTTTGACTTTTGTGGTGTCTAATAAAGAATCATTGCGATTAGGATCTTGCGCAGGAATTCTTTGAATTAAAGGTGTTGGAGCAGCAAGGTCTTTAATGCTTTCCTTGACAGCCGCTTTGGTCACAGCAGGGGCGACTAGCGCCGCTTCGGGCTTTGATTTATCAAAGAAGCCAGCACCACCTAAAACAACCACCATACCAGAAGCAATAATAATACCCACAATACCCACAATCACACCCATTTTAGCCATATCTTTGGTTTGTACAAATCCAGTACTATAAGCGAGTGCATTCGGAGGAGTACTAATAGGCAAACTCATAGCTAAAGAGCAGCTAAACGCAATAGCAATCAAAATGCCCTGCACACCGCCGAGAGTGTCAAGCCCAGCACCCATACTCACCGCCAAAGCAGCAATAATAGGGGTGAGTAAGCTCGCTGAGGCGGTGTTGCTCATAAAGGTACTCATAAAAATAGCGATCAAACCAGCACCAACCATTACTGCTAATGCGGACCAACTGCTAAAAGGAACTGCGGCGAGTACGTGCTCGGCAAGGCCCGTTTTTTGAATGCCAAGGCCTAAAGCAAAACCGCCGGCCACTAACCATAAAACATCCCAGCTCATTTTATTCAAGTCATGTTTTGAAATCACACGTGTGACTGCAAAAATAGCCATTGGGATCATCGCAATGGCATTTGAGTTTAAACCAGTAAGGTCACTTGTCATCCATAGTAGAACGGTTCCTGCAAAAGTAATGTAAACGACAAAAGCACTTGGGGTTTTTAAAAAACGATTTTCAATTTTAAGCGCCATTGATTTTTTTGCAATGGGGAATAACTTGATCAAAACAAACCAAGCCACAAAAATCATAATCAACATGTAAGGTACAGCAAAAAACATCCACTTAGCAAAAGAAATAGGCACGTGCATTTCGGAAAGTGCCTTTACCACAATTGCGTTAGGAGGGGTACCAATAGGAGTACCCATACCACCAATGTTTGCCCCTATAGGAATAGCAAGAGCAAAGGCGATGCGTCCTTTATCTTCTTTATCAAACAAAGCGAGCACTGGAGCTAAAATAGCGAGCATCATGGCAGCAGTAGCGGTGTTACTCATAAACATAGAGAACAGAGCCGTAATCATCATCAAGCCGAGCAGTACGTACTTAGGGTTATTGCCAAAAGGCTTTAAAAGAATGCGGGCGAGATTAAAGTCTAATTGGTATTTTGTGGCAGCTGCTGCAAGAAAAAAACCTCCGAGAAACAACATAATGGTAGGGTCTGCAAAAGTAGCCATCAGTGCTTTATAAGAAAGCAAATTACCAAACTTAGCTCCACTACCATCAAAAATAAAAGCCGCAGGTGCTTTATCCGAAATAGTAAAGATCATCATCACAATAATTAACATCGATGTAGCCCAAACGGGGAACGGTTCGAATATCCAACATAAAGCGGCAAGAACAAACATTGCTATCACGCGTTGTTCTACCGCATTAACCGTAACGCCAAAAGCGTCAAACGGAATAAACAGTGTAATTGCAGAAAGCAGCGCAATGACAAGTATTTTAATCCATTGTGTTTTTTCCATTCTGATAATCCTATAAGATGTATGTTTACGGGGAAGCAAAAAGATACTAAAGGAACTAAAAGCTCTCAACGGTTAAAGAAAGAACCATCGAAAAAAGAGCTTCAACACTAGACTTTGTTTACTTTTTTTTTCATTAAGCAACCTTCACAAGACGCTGCTACACTACCTAAATCCCCAAAGCGGCGCTCTGGATTAGGGCAATATTCAAAAGAACCATCTGGAAGAACCCATATTTCATCTAAAAAAGGACATTTGTCTTCAATTTCGCTGTTTTTTG
>DUVD01000017.1 GCA_012841225.1 Fibrobacter sp. | reverse complement strand
TCGACACAAAAGCACTCCTAAATAAGCATCGAGCTTGTTTTTGGCTTCTTCGTCTAACTCTATTTTTTTTTGAGTTTCTCTGGAGGCTTCATTAATTGCTACATCATAGCCTGTAAGCGCTGCAAAGGGAGCAAATTGAGCGGCTCTTTTTATTGAAGCCATTCTTGGGTGGGTTAAAGAATTGGGATGCGGTAAATGTAAAAGATCTTTATATTTTAAGCTCATGCCTTGTGCCCCCCAATTTGTTTATTTCTGTTTTTGGCTGTGGCTCCTTCTTCAAAATTGATTCCCTTTAGAACGGCATTTTTGCCAAATTTCTTTTTAATACTAAGAAGTGCCTTTTGCATGTTTTTTTCTTTTTCGTTTAATTCTTCTTGAGCGGCGTTGTCTTTTTGTTGCTCCATGGCATCGTTGAATAAATCGTATTGTGCCTTTACCTTCAAGATAGAACTTAGCTTGGATTCCTCTATGGTGTGATTTGCCACTACATACATACGTCGAATCAATAAACTTTCATCTACTATTTTTTCAAATAATTCAGACACCGCTTCCATAATCATTTTAGTAGACGAAGTATAATTTTTCAGATTAATAGAACCATGAGCGGATTTCGGTGTTTTACGGCCATAACTATCAAAAACAACTTCTCCTTTGTATAGACTATTTCGCTTAGGATCTGTCAAATTTTCTATGTCGTAACCTACTGTTATAACAATTTGGTCTGTGACTAGGTTTTTATTCACCAAATCTAAAGTCAATAAGTCTGCCATTTCCAATACGACTAATTTCCCTTTAGAGTAGTCGTAAGGAGTTGGGAGTACTTGACCTAGGCTAATGCTTTTATTTGAAGGCTTATATGCCTTTATTTGAGAAATCGTGCAGGGTTCATAGCCCCATGCATGGTCAATTAATAACTCGGCGTTAATTCCAAATAACTCATATAAAAAATCCTCGTTGTACTTGCTTTTCCCTGGTCTAAAACGGCCTATAGAACAAGCGGCAATATCTCCCATGGTCATTAAACCATGAGCTTCTAATTTTTTTGCATAGCCTTTTCCTATTCTCCAAAAATCGGTTAAAGGACGATGATCCCATAATTTTTCGCGATAAGACAACTCATTTAACTCTGCAATGCGCACTCCATCTTTATCTCCAGGAATATGTTTCGCTACAATATCCATAGCAATTTTAGATAAATAGAGATTAGTGCCAATGCCTGCTGTTGCAGTGATTCCTGTGGTTTTCAAAACATCTTGAATCATTTTCATTGCTAATTCATGCGCGGTTAATTTGTAGGTATTTAAATAAGCAGAGACATCTATAAAAACTTCGTCAATAGAATAAACGTGAATGTCAATGTGAGCAATGTATTTTAAATAAACATGATAAACTTGAGTACTCACTTCCATGTAATGGGCCATTTCTGGAGAGGCTATAATAAAGTCTAGTTTTAAATTAGGATTCTTATCTAGTTCAATCGCGTTAACAGAGCTCCCTGTAAATGCATGGTTCTTTGTATGACGCAACCGCTCGCGGTTAACTTCCTTGACTTTTTGAATAATTTCATAAAGCCGAGCACGTCCAGGAACGCCATATTGTTTTAGCGCAGGAGACACAGCCAAACAGATCGTTTTTTCTGTGCGCCTATTATCGGCAACCACTAAGTTAGTTGTAAGTGGGTCTAATTTTCTTTCTACACATTCTACAGAAGCGTAAAATGATTTTAAGTCAATGGCAATGTATAATGGGCTTTTCTCCATGTATAAATAATGCAAAAAAATCTACCAAAATGGGATTCAACTTGATTATAAATCCTAGAAAAAAACGAAATGACCCCTTTGTTCTAGAGAGGGATCATTTCATTTTTAGAGAAACACTCAAAACCGAACGGTTTCCACCGCTCTCGCTGGTGGTTTTTACTTATTCATATTTAAAACTTTGGCGCGATAGAGCATTTTCCCATCCGCATTGATTTGCACCACATACATTCCTTTGGGCATTTGAGAAAGATCTGAAACCCAAAACTGGTTGTTTCTTTGTCCTGCTTGCGAGATATTTGCTTTTATCTGGTTTCCTTTTAAGTCAAAAACACTAACCTTTATTTCCCCATTCTGAGGGGATTTAAAATCTATTTCCAGCAATGAATTATCGCATCGAATAACCAAATTCTCTTTTAAATTGGGAGCCCAAGAAATAGCCACTGGTTTTGGGACTGATTTTATTGAGATATTGTCTAGGTAAACCGTTTGAGTTGAGGCTCCAACGTTAAAACTTATTCGTGCATTCGAGTCTGTTGGTTCTTCCATGGCAAAAATAAAAGCATGAGGCTTTTTAGATGTAGTCAAGTCAAAGTTTTTAGGACTCCCTAAATAACTAGTCCAAGGATCAACATCTTTTTCCACATTCACTTCAAGCGTTCTGCCTGTTGCCGCATAAGCATCAAAACTTAGTTCATAGTACTTACCCTTTTCCAAGATGAGACCTACTTGAATAACTTGGATCTGGTAATTTGATGACCCAATATTATCGATCTTAACCTGGTATTCTCCATTCACTACACTTCCCGTTGCAGCACCATCCCAAACATTAAGCTTCCAACCTGCCGTGCCGTCGTCAAAACGCCCATTATAGATCGTATCTCTATGCGCAGGAATTGAGACGATACTTCCATTTAAACTGTGAGCTTTCATAAAATTCCAGGCTTCCCAAGTACCATTGACTTCAAGTGGTTTACCTGTATAGTTTGGGTCTTCATTGGTATTGGCCCTATTAGGGGTTGCCCAATCATGAATCATGCCATTAACGGAAAGCAATGCCATTTCACTTATGAGACCATTTTTTTCACAAGGACCGTAGTACTCTATAAAAGACTTGGAAGGTTGAGCCAGTTGAGAATTATTACGCCCATTGACTTCAACTGGATAAGGCATCGTTTTAACTGGCGTCTGAGGGCAGCCATAACGAGCCCTTTGCGCAGGCATAAAATTATTAACAAAGCCGCTATAAGAAACAAAGTCATCTGCTGTCCCATGAATTTGAAGAGCAGGAACGTGGCGCGCTTCAGAACATCCTGACATTCCTCCCATCGGGTAACCGTTACCTGGAACGATTGCTGCAATTTTATCTGGGATTTTGCAAGACAAGTACCAACTCATCATCCCTCCCATAGAAAAACCGGTAGCATAAACGCGATTTCGATCGACTTGATATCGGTTATACATGGAATCTATGATGGCAACAATAAAATTCACATCTTTATTCCCGCCGAGGTCCCAACTTGAGTTTTCTCCCGCAGGATACACAACCACAAAATTCGCCGTATCTGCAAGCTCTTCAAATTTCATCGCTCCTGGAGTCCACCAAGTACCAAGACCCATGCCGTGCATCGAAATCACTAACGCAGGGTTACTACGATTATCAGGAGCGTAAACAATTGCATCTCTTGCACCGACTTTTAGTGTCCACGATTTTGCTGCAGATACGGGACCTACTAAAAG
>DUVD01000156.1 GCA_012841225.1 Fibrobacter sp. | reverse complement strand
CCCTTAGAAATAATTACATCTGCTTTTTTAAACCATTCCTGAAATGCCGCTGACGTTTCCTCAAGGATAGTTCCAGGCAATACACTGCCAGAAGAAATCACTTGAGCCACCTCCATTAAGCCTGCTTCGCGAGCATCTTCTAAAGTGGCATCATTGATAATTGGCTTGTCACGAACCGCCACGATTATTTTTCAATATCTAAAGAGCCATGTGCTTTGGCGCCAAAATCGATTATGTTTCCCGCGGCGGCCAAACGAATTCCAAAAGCAATCGAATCAGAAGAAGCGAGTAGCTCCTTTCTAAAGCGAGGGATAAAGCTTAAAGCAATTTCATGGGATTTTTTTTTAATCTCGGCATACAAATCAAAGTATCTATTTTTTTTGAACTTTTCTTGTATGGCGTCAGCAGTTCGTCGCACAATATGTTGCACTTGAATTGGCTGCTTTTTAGCCATTAAAATTTGCTCCAAGGCAATATCCAATACCTTTTGTTCGTCTTCTACGCCTAAAGAAACGCACTTAGCCGTCGACCGTACCTGTTGAATAATGCAGGGATAACAATTTGGGTGAATACCCTTTTTTAGCATTGTTTTTCTTCCTGCAAATGAGTGATCAGGTTTTCAGCAATTGCCTTTAGTTCCTTAGCAATTTCACTATCAGGAAACGCGTCTAAAATAGACACTCCTTTTAGCTGCGCTTCTGTAAATAGCGTAGAATAAGGTAAGGAACCGATAAACTTAGCCCCGTATTGCGCGGCACATTTTTCTGTCTTTTCTTTATAGTCTTTATTAATATCTGCTTTATTCAGCAAAATATAAGAGGGGACTTTAAAGTAAGCCGCGAGCTGAAGAACTCTTTCTAAATCATGCAAACCAGATGGCGTTGGCTCCGTCACCATCAGCAACCTATGGGCTCCAGTTACAGCCGCAATTACAGGGCAACCAATACCGGGAGGCCCATCAATTAAAATATAAGGGGCTTTGTTTTCTATTGCCTTTTCTCGGGCTTTTTCTCTCACAAATGTCACTAATTTACCGGAGTTTTCCGATCCAGGAATCAATCGTGCATGAAAAAGAGGCCCATGTTTAGTTTCAGATTTCATCCAAGCGCCATTTAGCGCTGGGTGCCAGGCAATCGCTTTTTCTGGGCAAGCGTCAACGCAAACTTTACAGCCTTCACAAGACATCTCTTGCACCGCGTACTTCCCTTCTTTAACATCGATAGCATCAAAACGACAAAGGGACTCACACAACCCACAACTATTGCATTTATCTGGGTCTATTTCGGCAACGTGACCGCCGTAATAATCGTGTTTTTCTGTAGCGCTAATATTTAAAAGCAAGTGTAAATCAGCAGCATCCACATCGCAATCAGCTAAAATTTTATTTGGGAAAAAGGAGGCTAAAGCTGCCGTTATAGATGTTTTACCTGTGCCACCTTTACCACTAATTACTACAATTTCTTTAGGATCATTATGAGCCATCAAATCACTCCTGAAAGGCGATCTAAAAGGTCGCGCAAGTCTTGTTTTAAATGAGGTAAAGCATCTAGTAAGGTACCCCCTCTAGAATAAGTTTCAGCTACGAGGCGACTCTCTTCTATTTGTAAAAGCACGGGAATATCATTTTTTTTACAAAACGCTGTAGCTAAATTATCGGGGCTAGAAATGCGATTGACCACCACACCAAAAGGCAGTTTTAGTTCACGAATTCCTTCTATAGCAAGAGCTAAATCATGAAGACCAAAAGGGGTCGGTTCCGTCACTAAAATCACATAATCAGACTTAGAAACAGACGCTACAAAAGAACAAGAAGTCCCCGCAGGAGAGTCCACTATTCTATGAGCGACTTCTTTTATGGGCTTGTTCTTTTTAACTGCAATAATTACTGCTGGTGCGGCGCTGTGTCCAATATTTAAAAGGCCTGTAGTCAACTCAGAAGAGTCGCCGACTAGCGTTGTAGAAATAGAGCCCACTTCTGTGTCAATCTCTTTAATTGCCCCTTCGGGACAAGCAAGAGCACAACCACCGCAGCTATGACAAAGCTCTGTGAAAATAATAACGCCGGCTTTTCCAGCCAAAGCAAGTGCATTAAACTGACAGGCGGTAACGCACTTACCGCAATTCGTGCAAAGGGAGTTGTCTATTTCGGGCATAAGTAAAGTGACTTTTTCTTCTTTAACCACTTTACCCTTTAAAAATAAATGCACATTTGGCTCTTCGACATCACAATCCAAAAGCCTACTGCGCTCCTGATTTGCTAGAAAAAAAGCAATGGCGAAAGTCGTTTTACCTGTGCCGCCCTTTCCAGAGGCTATAGCTATGTTCATGCCCAATGTCCTTCGACATTAGCAGAATCAGCTTTTTTTAATAAGCCTTTCTTGTAGTCTTCTAAAAGTTCAACAATGGGTTTAGCTTCCCCTAAGTAAATAGAAATGCCTGCCGCATTTAATACGCGAAAAGCCTTCGGGCCACAATTGCCCGTAATTAAAACTTCCGCTTTATGATCAATTACGTTTTGCGCTGATTGAATACCAGCCCCTTGAGCGGCGTCCATATTTTGAGAGTTTTCTACAACAGAAAATTTGTTTGCCTCTACATCGCAAAGCACAAAGTTTTTACAGCGTCCAAAGCGCAAGTCAAGCAAAGCCTCTTGGCTATCTCCAGATGTCGAAAAAGCGATAATAGCCACTATGCACCCCCTTTAGAAGTTAAACCACCGGCTCTTTGCCCGCGACCCATTCCTTGACCGCGACCCATTCCTTGACCACGACCCATTCCTTGACCACGACCCATTCCTTGACCACGACCCATTCCTTGACCACAAGGTCCTTGACCGCGTCCTATTTTACCCGTATTTATGGGTCCTTTTCCATCTAAATTAGGCATAAAGCCTCCTATTTTAAAGTTTTCATACTGTGCATATACACAATATAGTTCTTTTTGTGCATATGCACAACCCCTAAAGCAAAAAAGCTGCAGTAAAAACCACAGCTTTTGTTCTTATCAAAAAAAAAACAACTAAAAAGTTAAAACCTTTTGAGAAGAGGCAACCCACTCCGCTAACTTGGCCATTGTTGACTTGTTAGCACCCTCATAATAAGGCTCGTTCCTATATAAGCCACAACGAGCCATACAAGAACCACAAACCTCGACGGGTACCCCTTTAGCGATAAGATCCTTTAGCATTTGCTTTAGGTCTTGGTCGTAACCAACAGGTGGTTTGCAAGATTCTCTTGCTAAATCCACAGCGTCGTTCATCAGAAAAATAGAAACGTCTTTTTGCATTTCTTTAAGCGCCGCTGCCAAGCGGAGCGCATTCCAAGTCACATCGGTATCATCGTAAGGATTACGATTTAAATAAATAAGTACTCATAAATATCTCCTTATTATCAATATAACACAAAGAAAAACATAAGACAACCTATTGCTTATTAACCCGTTTATACAATAAACCTAGCTTGACACAACACTTTACTAAGTTATTTTTGAGAACATTCTTGCCGTTTTTCAATGAAACACTCTTTCTTAAACACATAAAAATCGGACTTTTCAACCCAGAAACCCGCCTTACTCAAGCGACCTAAATGAAGTAAAGCCTCTTTATTTATAGGTTTTGATGCAATAGGGCTTATTTCGCTTCAAAAAACACTTCTTTTTAAAATCGACTGGAAATCCAGATTTTTTTACCCTCATGAGAAATATTTAGATTATATTTTAATAGATTTTTGAGAACATTACACTAAACTAAAACAGGATTGGTTTAAAAATGAAAAAATTACTCCCTCTAATTCTAGGTCTCTTTTGTGCCGTCTCTTTATCTGCACAAAGCGTTACCATTACCGAAGCCGCTGGCTGGCTTGAAACCGCTTTTGTCAAATGGGTTCCCGTGAGCGGGGCAGATAGCTACAACGTGTATTATTCTGGCAATGGG
>DUVD01000155.1 GCA_012841225.1 Fibrobacter sp. | reverse complement strand
TTAATTTTTAAGGGAAAAAAGAGTCGTGCTCTCAGAAACAACACTTATTGGAGTACTAAAGCGCCATTTTTTCATAAAAAAAACTAAATTTGGATTGTAAAATTTTTGTTTTCGGAGATATCATGGGCTTTAAATGCGGCATTGTAGGACTTCCAAACGTAGGCAAGAGCACTATATTCAACGCCATTACCAATGCGGGTGCCGAAGCGGCAAACTACCCTTTTTGCACTATCGATCCTAACGTAGGAATGGTAAGCGTTCCCGACTCTCGCTTCGATAAGCTAGTGGCGAGCTTTAAACCAAGGGCCGTGCTCCCCACTGTAACGCAGTTTGTGGACATTGCAGGCCTCGTAAAGGGGGCTAGCCAAGGCGAAGGGTTGGGCAACCAATTTTTGACCCATATTCGCGAATGCGAAGCCATAATGGAAGTGGTGCGCTGCTTTGAAGACGAAAATATCGTACATGTTCATGGCTCTGTAGATCCTTTGAGAGACGTGGAAATTATAGAAACCGAACTTCTGTTGAAGGACATGGATTCTTTAGACAAGCGCATGGTAATCGAAAATAGAAACGCCCGTGTAGGTGTTGGCGTGGCTAGTGCTAAAATGCGTTTAGATGCTTGTGAAAAATTAAAAAATGCCATGTCCGAAGGCACCCCCGCCAGACGCCTTCTTGGCGATAGCGAAACGATGGACGAATTGATAAGCGACTTAGCGCTTTTAACCGCGAAGCCCATGTTTTATTGCGCTAACGTAAGCGATGATGAAATGCTGACAGGAAACGCACACGTTGATGTTCTCCGCAAATATGCAGAAGCTCAAGGGAGTTCTGTTGTGATTATTTGTGGTAAGATCGAAGAAGAACTGTCTTCAATGGAACCAGAAGAAAAACAAGAGTTTTTAAAAGACTTAGGCATGGCAGAATCCGGCTTAGATAGCGTGATTCGTAAAGGTTACAGCCTTTTGGGCCTTAGGACTTATTTTACTGCCGGAGAAAAAGAAGTACGCGCTTGGACTTTTGAAGCCGGCTGGAAAGCACCCGCATGCGCAGGTGTGATTCATACCGATTTTGAAAGAGGCTTTATTAGGGCCGAAACGCTTTCTTATAAAGACTTCGAAAAGTGCGGTTCATGGAACGCGGCAAAAGAAGCGGGATTATTGCGCACCGAAGGTAAAGAATACGAAGTAGAAGATGGTGACATCTTACACTTCTTATTTAACGTTTAAGTCTGGTTTTAATAAAAGTTAATCGACGTCTTTATTTTTGCGAAGCAGTGGCCTGATCGTAAAAGCCAAACTAAGGGCAATACCAATAATCAAAAGTATGCTAACGCAGTAAGCGCCTATATTTGGCGTAACAGCAATAAAACCGAACTGTCCTTTCTCGACAAGAGCGGTAAATCGGTAAATGAAAAACCAGAGGCCGGTCAAAGACGCCACGCCGAGCACCGCCGAGCCAAGTGGTGTAATATAAGCAAAAATGCCTGCCACAAAAATGGAAGCAAAAATGCCAAAAAGCACGGGCATAGCGTCTAACTTTAAGGGATTTTTTTCGAAGGCCTTGGGATTTTCAATACTCATCTTTTCGATCATTTCGAGTTCTTTTTCTGCCAAATGGTTTTTTAAATCTACGCCCAAGGCGAGTTCGTAGGCATTAGGCTCGGCAATGACTTGCTCTGAACAAGAAAAAGTCAATAGCGGGAAAAGAAATGCTAACAATGCCAAAGCGAAGGGCAAAGAAATCCATTTATAAAAAGGCTGTTCTGGGGTTTTTATCACTGTATTATCCAAAGGTTCAAAAAAAATTAACGAGGGAAAACGCAACGAAAGCCGATATTATCGCTCCAAAAACGAGGGTCTTCATCGTCGTACTCTCTCAAATCTAAATGCTTTTCTTTGTCTTTCCAAGAACCACCTTTAAAAATCCTGGTGTTTCCAAAGGATGCTCCTTTGGGGTTAGATGGTTTTCCCTTAAAATAGATTAAGGAATACTTGTCTATAGTCCACTCGGCGACGTTGCCAGACATATCAAAAAGACCCCATTCATTTGCTTTTTTTGAAGCCACGTTTTGAGGCCCATACAAAGGGTCTTTTTTCTTTTTTTTATATGAATTTTCTTTATAAACGGCGTAAGTACGCGCGTTTGGTTGTGCATCTAAATTCCACAATAAACCATCGTTATTACCAGCGCGGGCGGCGTATTCCCACTGCGCCTCTGTGGGTAACGAGCCTCCAATGATTTCACAAAATTGCTTGGCGACGTGCCAAGTTACATTATGCACTGGCTTATCTGGGCCTTCAAAAGTAGAGCGATTTTTTATTTCTTTGTTTGCGTCTTTTTTCTTAGACTTTTTGATTTTTGAATCTTTTTTTGTAAGGTACTCTTTAGCCATGATTCGAGAGAAGTGACTTTGAGTGATTTCTGTTGTGTTAATAGAAAATGGAGAAAGATAAACAACTCTTCCTTTATAAGAAAAAGCACCGGAATCTATTTTTACATGATCACCGCGTACATCGTCTTTTACCAGTCGTTCTCTTTTAACTGTATCCTTGACAGGCTCTATTTTGACACTGTCTTTAATTGATTCTTCAATAAGTTTCTCTTCGACTGGCACTTGTATAACAGGCACATTTCTGACGGAATCTTTGCGCTGAA
This sequence comes from Fibrobacter sp., assembly GCA_012841225.1. GTDB lineage: Bacteria > Fibrobacterota > Fibrobacteria > Fibrobacterales > Fibrobacteraceae > Fibro-01. Next base: position 1,571 of record DUVD01000155.1, on the reverse strand, counting down.
GCCAGTCTTGTACTTCCGCATGAGAAGCGATGTAGTGAGGTAAAATAAAAGTCCCGGTACCAGGAAAAACCTTCCCTTTACGCTCAAATTCTATTTTAATGTAACGATACTGATGTCTGCTTTTTACTAACCCATCCTCTTGAATCCACAGGGGTTTATTTTCGGCTAATGTTAAAAAGACCAATAGCCCTTCCGCATTTCGCGACAAGTTACTAGCTAAAGAATCCGTATTGAGGTTTTCAACAACGCCTCTCCAAATCACGTCAAAACGGTTTTCGGGCCCTTTAAAGACCAGTTCAACTTCTGGATTGGATACGACTTCAATAGAATCGATTTTTGGTGTACTCGACAAAGAAGGGATTAAGACAATGCGTGCAGAATCCGGTTGCAAAAGCCCACGCCAAGGCAACTGCTCTAAGCTATCTAATTTAGAACGTAGCGATACATAAACCGCTTTAACGTTTTTTACTTTGGACTCATTCCATAGCTCTTTTGCTTGTGTTCGCTTTTGGGTGTATAAATCTAAATACTGTTGGTAAGCATCTTCGTCTTCAAGGCGAAAAAAGAATTCTTTTGGTTTAGGATAAATGGAGTCAAAATTATCGACAAAAGCACTGTCAGGAATTTGATGTAATTCTTTAATATACAAGTCATGTAAGACTTCTACTTCTTCTAAAGACCGAGCCACATTCACTATTTCTGGCTGGATAGTCGTTTTAATTTGGCCTTGTACGGTATCTAAAGGCACCCAAATCGGGTTTAATGTGGTTTCTTTTCCAGATAGGATTAAAGCCCCATCAACATAAGCAAAGTAGCCTGGTGCCGATAAAGTGCCATATAATAAGCCCGGTGAAAGAGGAAATAACTTAGATGCGGAGCCATAGTTCTGATCATTTAAAATAAAAGAATACGGAGCGACACTGGACTCCATTTTAAGGATCCCTGGCAACGGTTCCGATTCCATTTTCCCAAGCTGACCGTTTTTCATGTAGTATAAAGTGGGGACACGTGCAGAATAGATATAGTCGACATCAAAATAAAGATCAGCCTCATCTTGGTAAGGCTTGATGCGAGGATTTCCATAAAAACGAGTATAAGCCGCTTCATGAGGATTAAGCCTATTCTTTTTCAAATTAAAGGCATAAAGTTTGCCAAAGCAATCACTAGAAACACTATCGCTATACCATGTGTATTGGCTAGACTTCTCTTTATGACGCCAATATAAAACATTAGCGGCCAGTGGAAATTTTGGCGAAGAAGAAAGAAGAATCTGACCTGGCTTTCCAACACAGGATTCTTCGCTCTTTGAGAGAACACCAAGACGGTATTGCTCATTTGTAATTCCAAAATGATTACTCGATGCGGCATGCAAAGAAACATAAGCAAAAAATGCAAAGCATGCTATCACCACATTTGTTTTCATAAGGCCTCCTAAACCAGTCCTTAATAAAATTAAAAAATAATTTTCTTTATTGCACTTAAGATTTATATAATCCTTGATATGCTAAAAAACCACCTAAATCACCCCCTTCAGGTCCTAATTCGATGCTCCAGTCTGCTAAGCGGATGAT
>DUVD01000154.1 GCA_012841225.1 Fibrobacter sp. | reverse complement strand
CCTAATGGAATAATCAAACCGGTTTCTTCTGCCATCGGTATAAAATCTGATGGAGAGACAATGCCACGTTCTGTATTGTTCCAGCGCACTAAGGCCTCAAACGCTACAACTCGATCGTTATTCTGTATATCAATGACCGGCTGAAAATAAAGAATAAATTCACGACATTGAATGGCCTTTCTAATTTCAAACTCTAACTTATATAGCTTCATCGCTTTTTCACGAATGCCACTGGTAAAAAACTGTATGCCGCCACGATCATCGCTTCTTTTAATTTCTCGAAGCATTGCATTGGCGTTCGCAAGCAAGTCGTCTACAGTGTCAAAGTCGCGGTTAACCACCACAGCCATCGAAGCACTAATAAACACCTCATTGGACTCTATCTGTAAAGGCGATTTAACCTTGCTATGTAAGCGTCGAACAATGGTAAGCAATTCATCGTCACTGCGATTATTTTGGACGTTACGAATAATAATGCCAAAAACATCGGCTCCAATGCGCGCCACACAATCGTTTTGACGACAAGAAGCAGAAATCCTCTCGGAAACGAGCTTTAAAAGCACATCCCCTAAATCTAAAGAATAATTATCATTAATAGCACTAAAATGATCAATATCGACGAGCACTAGGGCAAATAAATAGTCAGGACGCGCTTTAGCCTTTTGAATTTCTTTATCCATCTTCTCTAAAAAGCAACGCCTATTCCTAACGCCTGTCAAGCGATCGACATAAACAGAATGAGCGCTCTGTGTTTCGAATGCAGCCGTTCTGTCGGAAGGCTCACTCAAAGAACCTACAACGCATAATGGGCGGCCTTTTTCATTGCATTGAACGCTACCGCTAATTGAAATTTCTTTTTTCCCATTTAAAAGACGAAGCGGAGTAGAAAAACTTTCGAGGTCATTTAGCGCTTCCGAAAACTTCCCACGAAAATCACTCCAATCTTTTTCAAATACTTTTGTTTTTAAAAAGTCAAAAGTGTCCCCTAATTCTTCTTGCGGCACTCCTAAAATTAAAGCAGCGCGATCCGACCAAGAAATTTTAGCCGTAGGTATATCATAAGTCCAAAAACAATCATTCGAAGAATTAAACATAAATTGAAAAAGTCGTTCTTTCTCAATTAAGTCTTTTTTAAAATCTCGAGAAACTACAGCGGTATCATCTGGTAGTGGGATTTCTATATCGGTTCTAATTTTTCGATGTGTCGAACCTCTTGAGAACAGAGCCGTATGAGGATATAAAGCCGCCAATATGGTCACTATTAGAATGGAAAAATAAAAGACTTTAAAAAGCACATTCAGATCTAATTCTAGAATATCAATCGCGAAAAGAGCCAAAAGAACGCTCACGAGCATTAGCAAAACGCGAATCGAAATTAATCTTTGAAAAAAGTGCATAAAAAATTCCAAAAAACAAAAAGCTTTCTATTAATGTTTCCTAATATATACAAATAAAAAACAACTGCTCTGATTTTGGAAATTTATAGCCTTTTTGTAAGCTAATGAATTAAAAGTATTAAAAAACAGGACTCCCTTATCATAAAAAACACCTTACAAATGTGCAATTTATCACACTTGCAACAAAATAAAAAAAAACTCTTTCACTTTTCAGTGAAAGAGTTTATGGTTTTTACTCT
>DUVD01000153.1 GCA_012841225.1 Fibrobacter sp. | reverse complement strand
CTAGAGGAATCCCCGTCCCTAAAAGGCTATAAGTAATGTGGCCTAAAGTGGCTGTGTTTTTTTTACGTTGGTAAGTTAATGTAAAAATGGAATCTTGTCTTGCTTCAAAGGTAAATGGTTTAAAAAACGTCGTTATATGAAATCGCTGGTTTTGAAAAAATGATGAGGAGTCGATTTCTGCTTTCCAATGCACTTTAGCGTATTTTTTTTTGACATTGCTTTTGAGTCCGCCTTTAGTTATCGGCTTTTTTTTTGAAGGGCAACTCTGATTTAAATAGCCCTCCATAAGGGCACAAAATCCAGATTCGTCGTTGGTGTTGAGTAGTTCTAAAAACTCTTCAACTTGCTCGTAAGAGATAAGACCGTCGTCCCACCACCAAAACACCTCTTCGGCTTGAGGCAAGGCTTCTGCATTATAATGTAAAAGGAATACAAGTAAAAGGGCTTTTTTCATGGCGTTTGCTTTATTTAAACGAGCAAAATGCCTAAAAAAAAATGGGGACTCGAAAAACTTTTTTTACATTTATAAATATGACTTTTGTAAAAAGAAATAAAGTGCGAACGGAGTTTCCGTTATTTGGTGGAAAACGAATTAAGCCTTCTGTAGAGGGGTTAAATAAGCTACTTCATTTCCACGGAGTGGAAATGCAAAAAGAAACACTTGAAAAATTTTGGGCCTACCATCAAATGATTCGCGAGCACAATGGGGATCAAGACCTAACGCGCCTAAATGCTTTTGAAACCATTGTCGAGCGGCATTACGCTGACTGCACTTTGATTAACGTTTATGTGCCTGAATGGCCTTTGCGTATGATCGATGTGGGTAGCGGGGCTGGATTTCCGGGGATTCCCCTGAAGTTAGTTAATCCCGAAATTCGTTTGACTTTATGTGAACCTAGACCCAATCGAATTGAGTTTTTAAACAAGGTCATAGAAAAACTAGACTTAAAAGGAATAGATGTTTTTGGACATAAGGTCACTAGCCGTAGCATGAGGCTACCGGTTGACGGTGTGATTAGCCGAGCTTTTGAGCTTATGGAAAAGACACTACCGCGCCTAGGAAACTCATTAAAAGTGGGTGGCAAGGTTTTTTTCATGAAGGGCCCTGCCGTGACGGAGGAACTCTCCACTTTAAACCCCGAAGACTTTGGTTATAAACTAGCAGGGAAGCACTTTTATACTATCCCCAATAGCACGCAAGAACGCGCCCTAATTATTTTAGAACGCGTTCAATAAAAAAAATCTTTTGATTAAAATTTAAAAATCAGACCGAATCTCATTTGACCATCGCGCACGCCGTCGTTATTGCCGACATCTTTAATGGTGGCAAAATCGAACTGAAGGACATCGGAAAGCATAAAACCAAAGCCGAGGTCTACTTCTTGCCTTTTTCCCGTGCGGTCATAAAGGTAGCCGAGGCGAAGCGCTACGGTGTTAGAATAGGTGTATTCGGTGCCTACATTAAAGATGCCCTGCAGTAGAGAATTCTTTGCTGCAGTAACCCCATGGCCACCGAGTTCAGGCTTGGCAATAGACTTCCAAGAAGCGATATAAAACGGTTCTGGCTGACCCCTTTCGTTATCGAAGACAGTCTTTCGATTGTAATCCGTGGCGACGAGGAGCTTGTGGTCTACTGAAGATAAAATTTCATACGAAAGCCCGACTCTCCAAGTGAGAGGAATAGGGTCTTCGATAGACTTGTCGACATAATAAACGCTTGGACCAATGTTTGCTAAAACAGCAGCAAAGCTTAATTTTTTAATGCCTAAGTCTTTTTTAAGAACGCCAACATCAAAGGCGTAACCAAAAGTCGTAGCTTCTTCTTCACCAGCGGCAGCGCCTGAACTTAGATCAGAGTAAAATAATTTGATTGTAACCCCAAGCCCCCAATTTTTACCGATTTGAGTGCCGTAACTAAAGCCACCGACGATTTCCGAGCTGTTGTAAGCGACTAGTTCATCTGCTGTGAATTCGTCCGATACGACTGTGGAGCCAAAGGAAATAAAATTGACGAAAAAGCCAAGAGTACCCCATTCCGCAAGGGGAATCGTCATGCCTCCAAAAAGATGGTACAGGTCAGGGATATTTAAAACGGGCAGGAGTTTTTCGTAAAAGAAGGTGAGTTGGTAATCGGCATCTTTGTATTGTTCCATGCCGGCGCCAGTACTAAACCAAACATCGTTGCCTTGAGGAAGGACAGCCCAAATTCGGTTGCTCGATAAGCCGTTACCAGAATG
>DUVD01000152.1 GCA_012841225.1 Fibrobacter sp. | reverse complement strand
CTTGCCTTTAATATTCGACGTTGGGAAAGTAAACTGAAAAGGGCTGTTGTACGGATTCGTATCCAGCGCGAAGAAATTGAAAATAAAGACTCTATACACGTACGTTGGGGACGCTCTAACGCCATAAATCGTTCTATCGAAAATGTGTGGGAAGGCATCCCCGACTCTACTCGAAAAAAATTAAATTCAGTGCTCATTTCAGATTTTGAAAATCAAAGCAAAGTAATTGCGTATCCCGAACCTATTGCCGAGTCTTACTGGTATCGCACACACACAGAGACCGCTACCACACTCATTGACTATGTTGAAGCCGGAGGCGATCGAGAAGGCTACGCCGCACACTATACCTATAGTTATGAAAAACCTGAAGACTGGAGCCTCATGGGTACTTACTGGGATGGGCATAAAAGCATTGCTACGCTTGATTCCATCGTTTTTTGGGCCAAAGGTGATGGAAAAATGAGCGTTTCTTTTGATCAAAACGCCGACTCTTCAAGTATTAAATCTTGGGTGCATTTAAACCTAAATGCAGAGTGGACTCATCACAGCTTTAAACCATCTGACCTCCTTCCAGAAGATAATATCGGCGGTAACGTTGGTTGGTTAAAGGTACGAGATTCAATAAGTAATATCAGCTTTTTTGGCCACGACGGTACTGGTTTTTGGTTAGATGATATCACCTTGCACGGTGTTGACCGAGATGATTTGAAGTAGTGATTTATGCTTAGGTAACGTGTTTAAAAAGCATGGCATCGCTGTTGTGCAAAAAGCGCTATGCCTGCAAAAAAAATCGCCTAAGTCGGTTTTTCTTGACTCACCGCAAAAATTTGCAAGTTTAGCTGCGTTTTTTAGCGAAGCAGTTCCTAAATTCCGCTTACCTTGAATGACGCGCAAAATAAAATCTTTCGTTTTAAATCCAATTTTATCAGAAAAAATGCGATAAGAAAACCCCTTAAACTGTTCTTTTTTAATTTCATAATAATCGTGCAAATACTCTCGGTAATCCAAGTATTCATAGTAAGTCTAAAAGTTAATTTTAGAGTTAGTCCATATTTTTTTTGTTTCGTTGTCGGAAGACAACGGTTAAAGAGGTCAAAGCACACTAATTGTTGAAATAAAAGATAGTTTTAATCTGTATTATCAAATTGAATTCTTATAATCCAAGGAAGCTACAATGCGAATCCTTAAAATACTAAACTTTATCGCCCTGCTTAGCATTACGTCTATTTTTGCTCAAGATCAATGTAAACCTATTGGTTGGGCTACTCGAGATGGTCGTTTAGGTGGAAGTTACAACGTTACCGGAGGTGGTTCGGCTACCCCAATTACCGTAAAAAACTTTGCAGATCTTCAAAAATACGCCTCTGATGCGTCTCCAAGGGTTATTTACATCGATGGTACACTTGGCAATGGTTGGAATCTTACCAGTGGTGACCGGCTAAGTATTGGTTCTAATAAAACCATTATTGGATTAAAACCAGGCGTTAATCAAAAATTTTGTATTAGAATTAACAATTCAAAAAATGTAATCCTTAGGAATATGGTAATCAAAGGCCCCGGCTCCAATAGCGAACAGGCTTGGGACAACATTCTTATTGAAGGTTCTTCTAAAAACGTGTGGATTGACCACTGTGAATTTTGGGATGGCCAAGACGGCAATGCAGATGTAGTGAAGGGAGCCGACAACGTAAGTTTTACTTGGTGTATTTTTGGCTACACCACTAATGGCGGGCACAATCTTTCTAATCTTATTGCTTCTTCTGATAATGAACCAGCTAGTGAAAATAAACTCAATATTACTATAATGAATAGCTGGTACCAAAATGTGAAGGAACGTACCCCTCGTTGTCGCTACGGCAATATTCACGTAGTAAACAATTTATTTACAGACGAGAAAGGTTGGTCAACCTCTGGGGCAGCAAATGGGTATCAATGCGACGTAAGGACAGAAAACAACCACTTCATTAAAATTAACACCCCTATTAAGCTCAGCTTTACTGCAGGAAATCGCTCTGTTCAAGAATCTATCGGAAACATATTTGATGGTGGTTCGGGCAACAAAGTCGGCAATGGTACTGCCCACACCCCACCCTATGAATACAAGTCATTTTTAGTCCCAGCAAGTCAAGTGCAAGCACAAGTTAAAAAGCTCGCAGGAGCCACTTTAGCAAGCCCAACATCGTGCGATGCAAATCCCCCTTTATCTTCCTCTTCGATAATTTCTTCCTCTTCTTCGGCTTTACCAACAATGAGTCTAAAGATTCCTGCCATAAATAATTGTGAAGGGATTGGGGTGAATGAGACTAAAAACGCGGGCTTTGAAGAAAGCGCTTATTACAATTTAGATAACACTTTAGGCTCTTCAATAAAATATTTTGTCAGCGCTAACAGCAATACTTCATCTCAAATACTCGTTAGATTCGCGAATGGCGGTGGTGCCAATCGGCCCATGAATCTCTCCATAAATAATGTTTCTTCAACTACCTTATCTTTTAAATCGACAGGCGACTGGACTAATTGGCAAGTAGAATCTGCATCTATAAACCTAAAGAGTGGACTAAATACGCTATTGTTTAAATCCGAAACGGCTGATGGCGGGCCAAACATTGATTGGCTAGGATTTACAGGAACAAGCTTAACGAATCCTGGATGTGATGTCACTCGCTTTGCTCCACAAGTAAAGTTAAATTCAAG
>DUVD01000151.1 GCA_012841225.1 Fibrobacter sp. | reverse complement strand
TTTTTACTTTTTTTATGGAAGCCAAATCAACGGTGTTTGCAGATAAAGAAAGTGCTTGTAAAGAACCCGCTAAATAAGCAAACGGCGCATTCCAGTTAATCGCCACTTCATTAGTCGCATAGCATAGCCACTATGGTTAGGATCTGTTAAAAGAGTGAGGTAATCGTCAGAGGCAGAGAGGAGCATTTCTTGAACTGCTCCAGAAAGGGAATCACCAAAAACTAAAGGATTAAGGGCTATGGTGTAAGCACCCAAAGCGTAAGTGGTGCTCCAACTAGGCAAACTGACTTTCATGGGTATTGCCTTTATGTCTTCCAAGTACATTGGGTTTTTACTAATGCGGTAAAGTTCAGCAGCGGCCCAAATAAATTCATCTTTAGCAAAGCCATCAGAGTATGTGCCTGTGCCGACGTCGGCTGGTTGTTCATACGTTTCGAACGGGTTTGCCTTGGCCCATAAATAAGCTCTTCCCGATGCTGTGGCACACTTTTCACTAAACTCGCTGTTTTTATAATCCACTAAATAAATATCTGCAGCTAAGGCCATAACCGCTGCAAAATTCAGAGTCGCAGTCACCGATTTGCCAATCGCGTAGCGAAGCGCATTGTCTTTTTCTGGCATTATTGTCCCAGAAAGAACTTCAGTACCACTTTGATCTTTAATGACCACTGGCGAATTAGAGCCTTCTTTTAAGACAACTTGTTTTTGTGATTCGGGCAAAAAACCGATTTGGTTTTGAAAAATTTGCGCACTAAAAGCACTCGATATACCGAGGAAACCGACTGCTAGTATCATTTTTTTAAGCTAATCATAGTAGACTCCTTCAAAATCTGTTATCTACTACTAAGATAAATGAGAATGACTCTCTAATAACCAAAATACTTGGTCAACTTGGTTCCACTAGTAAACAAAGTGTTCATTTAAGCAGGTTTTACCACGAAATTCACTAGTTTGCCAGGGACTACTATGGCCTTCACCATCGTCATGTCTCGCGTATATTCCTGAACTCGAGTGTGCTCTAATGCCATTTTTTCAAGGGCCTCTTTGCTTAGCGTGACGCTGACCTTTTCTTTGGCGCGCACCTTGCCATTGACTTGAAAAACCACTTCCACCGTATTTTCGATTGTTTTTGAAATGTCGGCAATAGGCCAAGGTTCATTTGTTAAAGAATCACTATGACCCAAGCGCTCCCAAAGTTCTTCGGCAAGATGAGGGGCAAAAGGATGGAGAAGTTTTACAAATACTTCACATGGTTCACGAAACCGCTCTTCGGATTTCATAAGCTCGTTATTAAAAATCATCAATTGACTAATGGCGGTGTTGAAAGCCATTTTCTCTATATCATCGGTGACTTTAATAATACTTTGGTGCATAACTTTAATGAGGCTATCTGGTGCAATCTCTTCTGTGTAGGTTACCAAAGTGTCTTCATCATCATTTACAATGGCTCGCCAAACTCGAGAAAGGAATCGGTGTAATCCCTCTACGCCTTGTGATTGCCATGGTTTTGTGGCATCGAGAGGCCCCATAAACATTTCATATAAACGCAATGAATCCGCACCGTATTCATGAACGACATCATCTGGATTGACAACGTTTTTAAGCGACTTGCTCATCTTGGCGACGATTTGCTTTAGTTCAGTAGAAGTTCCTTTTTTATAGAATTTGCCTTCTCGCTCGTCAACTTCATCCGAAGGGACTTTAGAGCCAGCAGCGTCTTCGTAAGCATAAGCGAGGATCATTCCTTGATTAAATAATTTATGGAATGGTTCCGGCGTGCTGACATGACCTAAATCAAAAAGCACTTTGTGCCAAAATCGACTGTACAACAAATGCAAAACGGCATGCTCTGCACCACCGACATAGAGGTCAACGGGCATCCAGTATTTTTCTTTGTCATCTGCTAAAAATGTTGTTGCGTTTTTAGGGTCAATGTAGCGCAAGTAATACCAGCAACTACCCGCCCATTGAGGCATGGTATTGGTCTCTCGACGACCTTTTCTGCCATTAGCATCGGTCACATTTAGCCATTCTCCCGCATTCGCTAAAGGCGACTCACCACCTTCACTCGGTTTAAACTCTGCCATTTCTGGAAGTTCAAGCGGTAGTTCACTTTCATCTACAAGCGTGATTTCACCATCTTCCCAATGAATGACTGGAAATGGTTCACCCCAGTAACGCTGGCGACTAAAAAGCCAGTCGCGCAATTTATAGTTGACAGCAGCCTTGCCTAATTTGTTTTTTTCGAGCCAAGCAATGACTTTTTCTACGCCTTCTTTTTTTGAAAGGCCGTTTAACGATAGAGTCTCATTTTCACTTTTAATGTACTTGCCATCGGCAGCCCAAGAGGCTTTTCCTTCTAAAACAAGCGCGGCTACTTCTGGAGAGCAAGCAGCACTTGGCTCCATAATACAAACTACGGGCAAATTAAATTTTTGGGCAAATTCAAAATCTCTTGCGTCATGCGCAGGAACAGCCATAATAGCCCCAGTGCCATAGCCTGTCAAAACGTAATCGGCCACCCAAATTGGAACGTGCTTTTGGGTAAGTGGATTAGTTGCATATAATCCGGTAAAAACACCTGTTTTTTCTTTAGCAAGTTCAGTGCGGTCCATATCACTTTTTAAGGCTGCTTTTTTTACATAGTCACTTACTTGCTTTTGCACTTCGGATGAAACAGAACCATCAGTACTGTGCAATAACTCGTTAATCAAAGTGTGCTCTGGCGCCACCACCATGTAAGTCGCTCCAAATAGTGTGTCTGGACGAGTGGTGTAAACAGTTAATTTCCGTTCGCTTTGAGAGCCATCGGCATTGGCTATTTCAAAATCAACTTCGCAGCCTTCGCTCTTGCCAATCCAATGGCGCTGCATGTCTTTAATGCCTTCTGGCCAATCGACAAGATCAAGCCCATCTAATAAGCGCTCTCCGTAATGAGGAATCCGCATAAGCCACTGTTTTAATTGTCGGCGTTCGACTTCTTTAGTCCCACATTTTTCGTGAGAGCCATCATTTAGGACTTCCTCATTTGCACAAACAATACGGCAGTTTTTACACCACCACACTTGAGCATCGGCGTAATAAGCAAGCCTTTTAGAATCCTTGTATTCACGAACGGCGTGTAACCCTTGCA
>DUVD01000016.1 GCA_012841225.1 Fibrobacter sp. | reverse complement strand
GCTTTTTCGGAGGCGAGTTTCCGCAGCTCTCTATTGTTTTCGACAACGCACTTTAAGTCATCTATATGAAATAGAGTTACACCTTCAATTTCAGCAATATTAGGCTCTACATTTCTAGGAGAAGCAATATCGACAATCAATAATCGTGGATTTCTTGTAACCATTAAGTCGGAATGGCAAAGGAGGTAGTCTTTGGCGCGAGCGGAGGTAATTAAAACATCTAAAGAATCCAATTTCCCTAATAATTCTTTAATTTCAAAGCCTTCACCACCAAAACGAGAGGCAAAGCGACTTGCTTTTTCAAAAGTCCTGTTAAAAAAGAAAAACGAAGACGCACCTGCCGAAGAAAGCGCTGTAGCGGCTAAAAGTCCCATTTCACCAAGGCCTAAAACTCCAACTTTAGCGCATTTTAAACTGCCAAATTCGCGTTCACAAAGTTGAACAGCTGCATGAGCAATTGAAACGGTCCCATCGCCAATACCCGTATTTTCACGCACCTGCTTACCCACAAAAAGAGCTGTTTGAAACAAGTGATTTAATAAAGTGCCTGTAAAACCACCTTCTTGTGCTGCTAAAAATGAAGAGCGCACTTGTGCCAAAATTTGATTTTCTCCCAAAACTAGGCTATCGATCGATGAAACCACCGCATAAAGATGGTTTACGGCCTCTAGATGCGTCAAATAATAACAGTACGGGAGTATTTCGGCAAAATCTTGCTTACTGAACCCGGCCCACCAATTTAATAAGGTGTCTCTTAGCATTTCTGGGTAGCGCGTGGCCACATAAATTTCTGCTCTATTGCAAGTTGAAATAATGACTGCTTCAGATAAACCAGGCAATCCTAACAAACTCGTCAAAGCAAAGTCCGAATTTTGTAAAACGCGACTTAAATTATCTCGGATGTCAATAGGACAAGTCTTATAACTTACGCCGAGAACTACGCAATGATTTTTTTCTTTGTTTTTAATCATATCCACAGGCCTAAAAATAGAAAAAATACACCAATATTTGATACATTATATATATTTGAATAAAATTTGGTTTAGTTCTTCTATTGGAGTTGCCTGTATGAAGCGAATTCTATTATTTATATCATTACCTTTTATTGCATTTTCTTTTGCAGGTACTTATACCATTCCAAAATTTAGTGCCGAAGACGTTGGTACTCCTGACTCTTATATTCAAGCTGAGTTTGGCGGCGAATTAAAAAAAGCAAGCCCTACTGCTGTACTCGATATTCAAAAGGGTCGGCTTTTTGTACGACAAAAATTTGAAGACCCATTTGGAGAAGATGAAACCGTCTACCAAATTTATCAAGGACGCGCAGGAAACTTATCTTCTCTCATGCCATTACAAGCCCCTCCAAGCCTTAACTACGCAAAACTCCTCAATCTCAAAATGTATCTCACTAAAAATGAAGACATCGACGAAGATATCGAAAAGGTCTACTTCGATGGCAAGTCCATTTTCATTGATGGAGCTTCTACAGCCTTTGTCTCTGTAAACGGTACTATGGTTGAATTAAAGCCTCAAACCGCTGTCGCTCCTCCACCGGTTGTTGTACCCCCACCGCCTGCTCCCAAGGCAGTTGCAGCGGTTTCTTCTTATGATGACGATGAATATGATGACGATGAATATGAAGACGATGAATACGAAGATGATGAATACGAAGATGATGTCGTCGCACCTCCACCTGTAGTTAAACAAGAAAAACCAATTGCCGAACCTAAACCTATTGTAGCTCCCAAATTATACGAAGACGACGAAGACGATGATGAGTACGAAGAATGCGAAGAAGGTGATAAGGATTGTGATAGTTATGAATACGATGTCGCTGGCGATCTCAATAAAACAAATTCTTATGCTGATGAGATGGACTACGCCGCCTCTAGTGCCGCTAGTGATGTCAAAGACCGTTTTGGAATTGCTGATGAAGTGCGGTTTTGGAGCGCAGTGGCTTTCGCTACCGCTGCTGCAGGTAGTGCCATCGCGGGAGTTCTTCAACACATGAAGGCCAACGAAGCTCGAGATGCTTTTGATCAATTATCAGAACTTCGCAATTCCTTTATGAGTCAGGTGAAAGACCAGTGTGCTCCTCCTAATGAAGATCCTGCAAAATGTGAGACGGCAATGATTTGGGACCTCTCGAACAATGGTATCAACGTTGGTGGCGAAACGTTCTACACATTGAATGAATTAAACTCGCGAATTGCCACTAATAAGAAAACAATGAATTCCTATGCATTGTACAGAAACGTCTGGTTTGGCGTTACAGCAGCTTCGCTTACTGCTTCAATCGTTCTCTTTGTATGGTAATCCACCCAGGAAAAATTTTAATTATCGATGCGGGTTTTAAATGCATAATAGGGACTCTTCCTTATGAACGCGAAACCCCGCAACCTATTTCATTAAGTATTTCTATTTGGCTCGATTTTTCAGCAGCCGCGGACAACGAAGATCTGGCCCACTCGATTGATTATGCCGCTTTAACAGAAGATGTTAAAAACTTTATTCAACTATCTCAATTTCAATTGGTTGAAACGCTCGTTTACCGCACCGCTCTTTATATTTTAAAAAAACACCCTTTAATACAATCAACAGAAGTTCAGGTAATCAAGCCTCTAGCAATTCCTGGGGCCAAAGGGGCAAGTGCCTCTATACGCATCGACGCATCTCCATTATCGTAACACTTTGTATTGTAAGGCTTCGGCAAGGTCTATTTTACCGACTGTCTCAGAACCTCTTAAATCAGCAATTGTCCTTGCCACTTTTAGGACTCGATAATACCCTCGTGCGCTCAACATCAATTTTTCGCTGGCGTGAACTGCAAAATTTTCTGTAGACGCTTCCATTTTTGCCAAGCTTCGTGTTTCTTGGCTTGTCATTTCGGAATTAAAGTGGATTTTTTTTCGTCTAAAACGTTCTTCTTGGAATTCTCTTGCGCCTTTAACTCGCTCTCGAATAGTAGATGATGATTCTGCAGTAGCAGAAAAGGCAAGCTGTGAGATATCGATGGAAGGGACACTCACTTGCAAATCAATGCGGTCAAGCAAAGGCCCAGAAACTTTTGATCGATATCGACTTTTCATGTCGGGAAGGCAAGTGCATTCTTTTTTAAGATCCATAGCAAACCCGCAAGGGCAAGGGTTCATAGCAGCTCCCATCATAAAGCGCGATGGCCACTCCGCAGACCCTGACGCCCTATTAATGCACACCACACCTTCTTCCATTGGTTCTCTTAAAGCCTCAAGAACATGCCGCCCAAACTCGGGCAATTCATCTAAAAATAAAACCCCATTATGGGCAAGACTCACTTCGCCTGGCAATAACTGACTACTGCCTCCTACTAAAGAAACCATGCTTGCCGAATGGTGTGGCGATCGAAAAGGGCGCTCGGCGATATAAGAAAAATGTTGTGGATGAATTGACTTCGCGCAAGAGTGTATACGCGTACTTTCAATGATTTCCTCATCGCTCATTTCTGGAAGAATGCTCGGTAAGCATTTGGCACAGAGCGTTTTTCCAGAACCTGGAGAACCGACAAGTAAAAAGTTATGGTTACCAGAAGCCGCTATTTCCAAAGCGCGCTTAACTCCTTGCATTCCTACTACATTTTTAAAATCTGGATATTGATCAAAAGAAACTTTTAGTTTAGATGAAAGCCCTCGAGATTGGACTATTTGCGATGGATTTATCATTTTTAATTGTTCAATACATTCAAGCAAGCTAGAAACGCCGAGGATGAGCAACCCCTCTATTAAAGAAGCCTCTTGTACGTTTTCTTGTGGAACTACTAAAACACTGCCTTTTTCTTCTATCAATGTCATGGCAATAGAAAGGATTCCTCTAACTGGTTTTAAAAGCCCATCTAAAGCGAGCTCTCCCAAAAAAACAAAACGCTCAATATGATTTACTTCAAACTGACTACTCGCTAGTAGCATGCCAATTGCTAAAGGCAAATCTAGGGAACTGCCCTCCTTTCGGAGGTCCGCCGGAGACAAATTCACCGTCGTGCGGTTTCCGGTAACGCTATAACCGGAAGCGCGAACAGCAGAAACCACTCGTTCCCTAGATTCTCTCACCGCACTATCGGGTAAACCCACTAAAGTAAAGCCAGGAAGCCCCAATGAAGCATCTACTTCAACATTCACTGGCACAGCGTGAATACCTGAAAGGCAATAAGTCCTAATGCGATGAAACATCTTATTTTAAGCGGAAATCGCTTCTTGGTATTTTTCCAAAATGCAATTTTCAATGTGCTCTCGGCATTGACGCGTCACAGGAAAGTAAATAGAGCGGAAGTCTTCTCCTTTGTAAAAAGGATCGTTAGGGTAGCCTACAAAAAGACCATTTGCACCGTCTATCACGCGTAAATTGGTGAGTTGCAACTGGTCGTTTAAAACTACAGATGCAATTGCTTTTGTTTTGCCAAGTGTTGGTCCTTCTTTAAAAGGATACACATTCACATTGGTTACGGCGAGGCAATCGAATTGAATTGTAGAACTCATTTCTACCTCTGCCACCACACCGACTTCTTTTTTTGAAGATTTTAACTTAGCCATATTTTTCTCCTATTTTAATACGACATTTGTAATAAAGCAAAATCGATGCCAAACAAGAAAGGCCTTTTTAAGCAAGAAAAAAGTCATAGTCTGTCGCATTACTCCTGATTAATCGATTAAAGCACTGATTAATCATTATATTTATAACATGATTCTTAAACCCAATATGAATTGGTTGGCTAACCAAGAAGGGGAGCTACCCACCGTACAAGTTAGCCTTCATTGTAATGCAGATTTGATTCAAATTCAATTCGATGTAGATGATCCACTCCCCTGTTATAGGGCACAAATTCGAGCCGATGGGGAACGCTGTTATGAAGATAGCTGCGTTGAAATTTTCATTCAATCCCTTGAGAATCCAAACGAATACTTTAATTTTGAATTTAATAGTCGAGGTTTTTGTTTAGCCGCTAAAGGTAGTTCCAGAGAAGACCGAATTCCTTTTATTAAAGAGGACTACTCGAAAATCCATCGAGTGGCGACTTCCCCTCAAATCCAAGGCCTTTCTATTATTTGGGCTCTCAAAGTCTCGATACCCAAAAGCCTTCTCGGAGAACCTTCACCGAGCATAGATAAAGTAATAGGAAATGTTTATAAGTGTGGTGATTTATGTGAAAGGCCTCATTATTTAAGCCTTTACCCCATTGATACCGACAAGCCCGATTTTCATCGCCCAGAGTTTTTCAAAGAACTATAATCGTTAAAACGATTTTAACAAGTAAGAGGTTTAAATGCGTCATTATTTTTTATTATTCATTTTTTTGCTCACACTTTCTTCTTGCGATAAAAAACAGGAAAGTTTTCATCTCAATGGGAATTTAAAATCGACTGTCAAAATGCTAAACGAGAAAAAGCAAGGTGTAGAGAAATCATATTATCCTAATGGTGCTTTAGAATCCGAAATCACATACGAGGCGGGCTTAAAAGAGGGCCCTGCAGTCGAATACTATGAGACTGGTTCTATGAAAGCAAAATATGCACACGAATCCAATTTGATTGAAGGCGATTTAACTCGTTACCATGAAAACGGACAAATCGCTTATCACGCCTTGTTTTCTAAAAATAAACCAGCCACCTTTCCAGAAGAATTTGACAAAAAAGGAGCGCCACTCACTAAAGGCGTTTACGCCGATTTTCGCGATCAAAATGAATATGAATGGGTTCGTATAGGCTCATCGGTCTGGCTTGCTCAAAACATGGATTATGCAACAGAAAAAGGCTCTCTTTGTATGCAATGCACTGCTTGGGGGCGACTTTACGATTTTAATGCAATCAAAGAAGCATGCCCCAATGGATTTCATGTGCCATCAGAAGCCGAGTGGAAGGACCTTTTACTATCTACAGGAGAAAACCCTGGCCAAAAATTAAAAGCTACCTTTGGCTGGGATCCCATTGGACTAACAGGCGTTTACGGTAATGGTGATAACACTCTCGGGTTTCAAGTGAAGGGAGGAGGAGCCCACTTTGCTTCTTCTGATCTAAAACTTGGTCAACGAAAATTTGATTTTGCGGGAAGGCGCGCTTTTTTATGGACTGCTGAGGGGACCGTTATCGTCTTCCATTACGAAAACGATAAGGTCTTATTTCAAAAATGGAATCCAGAACACGGCGCTAGCTTACGTTGTATAAAAAGCAACCCTTAAAAGTTAAGTGGTGTACTCCGCATTAATTTTAACGTAATCGTAGCTTAAGTCACATGTAAAGGCGCTTGCCGAAGCGCTTCCCATATTTAAAACTAACGTTACTTTGTATTCACGTTGATGAACTACAGCATTCAAAGCCTCTCTATCGCAATCAACTGGGCGACCAGAAGCGAGTACCTGCACATCACCAAAAAACAAATCGGTATGCTCTGCACTCATATTGACGTCGCTAGAACCAGCACTAGAAAGAATACGACCCCAATTGGGGTCTTCTCCGAACATGGCACATTTAGCGAGATTGCTCGTTCCAATAAAGCGAGCCATTTTTAACGCCTCACTGCGTGATTCTGCATTAGAAACGCAAATTTCTATAAGCTTCGTAGCCCCTTCACCATCGCGAACAATTGACTTAGCAAGCTCTTGCATTAACATCGTGAGAGCCGCTCTAAACTCACCTTGTTCCGACAAATTCATGTCGTTATATTGAATGTCACTCATGCCATTCGCGAGCAAAATACAAGTGTCATTAGTGCTTGTATCCCCATCTACTGTGATGGCGTTAAAAGACTCATCGATGTTCGATCGGAACTCTGCAAAGAAATCAATAGGAAGCCCAACGTCTGTGGTAATAAAGGCGAGCATTGTGGCCATTTTAGGATGAATCATCCCACTACCCTTACAGGCACCACCAATACGAACAACCCCTTTCTCTGTTTGTATTTCTACTGCAAGAGACTTCATGGCGAGGTCTGTGGTTAAAATCGCACGTGCAAAGTCAACAGAAGCATCTGGTTTTAGTTTTTGGATCAATCTAGGGATTCCCGCTTCTATTTTATCCATAGGCATAAGACGACCAATCACGCCGGTGCTGCAGACGAGAACACTCTTAGGCGTTAAGTTCAACTTTTCTTCTGTGAGGACAGCCATTTTCTCACTATCAGCGTAACCTTGAGCGCCAGTACAGGCATTAGCGTTACCGCTATTGACAATCACTGCCGAGGCAAAGTGAGCATGTTCCAGTACGTCTTTATTGTAAAGGACTGGAGCAGCCTTGACCTTATTCGTCGTAGAAACCGCAAAGCAACGAGCTGCGCGTTCACTTTTTAACAAGGCCATATCGGGGTTGCCACTTGCTTTAATGCCTGCTTTAATTCCCGAAGCTAAAAAACCCCGAGGGGAACAAACGCCGCCATCTTTGAGTATAGTATACATGAAGCATATCTCCTAAAAACTGTGTTCTTTTTAAAAGGACTGTTTTGTCATTCAAAAAAAATGTACCTTATAAAGTATGGAAAAGATCCCTGTCATACAAGAAACTTACGACCAACTCATACAAGAGTTAGAAAACTTAAAAAAAGTAAAGCGACCTGAAATCATCGCTGAGATTTCTGATGCCCGTGCTCAGGGAGATCTTAAAGAAAATGCAGAATACCATGCCGCTAAAGATCGCCAAGGCGAAATAGAATCCAGAATTCATTATCTCGAAGATAGAGTGGCCCGTTCTATGATCATCGCTTACGACCCTACTAAGTCCGACAGCATCAAGTTTGGAGCCACTGTCGACGTAAAAAACATAAAAACCGAAAAGAAAAGCACATATCAACTTGTTTCTCCTGAAGGCGTAGATCCCTTAAACGGCAAAATCAGTTTTAAGAGCCCTATTGGCGCAGCCCTTATAGGCAAGACTCGGGGTGAAATCGCAGAGGTGCTCTTGCCTAATGGTAACACTAACGAACTGGAAGTACTGGATTACAGGTAGCTTCATTTCCTATGATTTTAGCTCTTATCGGTGGCGACCTATTCGCCAAAGAACAGCGGATAGACGCATTTCTTTCTGATTCATTAAAAGACTTAAAAGACGACCCTCTTTCCAAACAAATCCTTTACGCCACCGATTCCAATGTTGCCATTGCGGATAAAGTGATGGAATCATGTTCTTCTGTCTCCATGTTTTCGCCAGAACAAGCCGTTGTTGTTCGGCGCGCTGAGGCTTTAAAAACAGCAGATATGAATACGCTTGCCGAGTGGATTAACACTAATCCAACTTGTTCTTTGTTACTTGAATTTGAAAAGCTCGTTGCCACTAGCACTCTCTATAAAGCATTAAAGAAAAAAGCGAGTATTGAAAAGTTTGAACTCCCACGCCCATGGGAAATGGAAAAGTGGATTTCAAACTTAGCAATGACTCATTTTAATAAGGCAATTGCGCCTCTCGCCTGTCGTTACCTTTCGGACGCTTTAGGCACTGACACCGCTCTAATTGCCGCTGAATTAGATAAAATTTTACTCTTTTCGCCTGACTGCAAAGAAATTTCTCTCGATCTTGTTAAGACGATGGTTGTTCCACAAAGAGAAATTCTCGCTTTTGAAATTAGAGAGTCTTTTGGCAATCGCGATGCCTCTGCATTCGTTCGTAAACTACGAGAATTGCTAGACAACGGGGTCGCTTCCGTCCAAATCGTGTCCGCTCTTTACCATTATACGGTTCGACTTCTGCACGTTTCAAGTCTCTTAGACCAAGGCATTCCTCCAAAAGAAATCGCTCAAAAGCTAGGGGCGAATGAGTATCTTTTCTGTATTAAAGAAAACGAACCGCAACGCGCTAAAAAATGGAACAAGCTGTTACTATGCCGCATTATCAAAAGACTAGCCGATCTCGACCACGAAATCAAATCGGGGCAATGCGGCACTCGCATGTCTCAAGAACTCGCTTTAGCGGCTCTTATTGTGCGATAAAACGGCATATTTACTTTTATCAGAACGCACATTAAAATGCAAAACAAAAAGCCCCGTTTTCACGGGGCTTTTGAATTAGTACTTATGAATATTAACCGAGAGTGACTTCGATGTTATGAGTGCCTTTTTCGAAAGCAGGAACGACATTACTATCGAGCTCTACCCCGTCAACCATCATTTTTTCGACGCCCTTGCAAATGCCCTTTGGATTTTTGACTGTGATTTTGTAAGTGGCACCACGGAATTCGCGGACCATATCAAAACCCTTCCAAGTCGAAGGAATACAAGGGTCAATAATCAAACCAGCAAAACTAGCGCGAACACCTAAAATGTATTGAGTGGCGGCTTGGTATGTCCAGGAACTCGTTCCAGAAAGCCAAGCATTGCGGCCCATGCCAAATTTAGAATGCTCATCACTAAGAATGTTCTGCGGGTAGCAATATGGCTCTGATTCAAATTCATCTAAGTTGTCATTTTTAGCAACAGGGTTGATTTGAGAGTAATATTGAAATGCCTTATCACCACGACCAAGGATAGTTTCTGCAATCATAATCCAAGGGTTGGTATGCAAGAAAATACCACCATTTTCTTTGGCTCCAGGAGGGTATGTGGAGATGCCACCGACTGTATCATCAAAACCGCGGTAACCAGGAGTTGATTTTTTGACCCCGTTTTCAGTATTTAAATACTTTTCGAGGCTGTCCATACCTTGAATGGCACGATCACCTTCGGCAAGACCACTAAAAACTGGCCAAGACTGCCCATTACAGTAAATCTTGCCATACTTCGCTTTGTTAGAGCCGTAAGCTTCACCATCATTGCCAAACCAACGAACCCACCATTTTCCATCCCAAGCGGTATCGTTTAAGGCTT
>DUVD01000150.1 GCA_012841225.1 Fibrobacter sp. | reverse complement strand
GAGTATGAATTTCCATTTGGTTGGGGAGAACTTTGGGGTATTGCAAGCCGCACCGATTATGATTTAACTCAGCATCAAAATGCATCCAGAGTCAAGCAGGAGTATTTTGACGCAGTTGCCAACAAGCGTTATATTCCTTATGTCGTCGAACCGTCTTTGGGAGTTGACCGTCTGCTTTTGGTATTACTGTGCGATGCTTATGAAGTGGAAAAACTAAGCGATGGCGAAGAACGCGTTGTATTGCATTTTCACCCAAAAATAGCCCCTGTAAAAGTGGCCGTATTGCCTTTAGTAAAAAAAGGAAAAGTCAAGGAAACTGCAGAGGCTGTTTTCCAAAAATTAATCCGTCGTTGGAATGTCGAGTATGACGAAACGCAGTCTATTGGTAAACGCTATAGAAGGCAAGACGAGCTAGGCACTCCTTACTGCATCACCATTGATTTTGATACTATAGGTGAGGGTGATGATATAGATCCTTCTCGCAAAAACAAAGTGACCGTTCGCGATCGAGACACTATGGAGCAAGAGTTAGTAGCGATTGACGATTTGGAAAACTGGCTTTCTAAACGCCTAGATTAGCAGCATTTTTTAATAAAAACAGACTTTTCTTCGGAAGAGTCTTTTTTTTACTCGTGTTCTTCTAAAGAATATTAATGTAAATTAGGTTTAGAATTAACGTGGTTTTAGTAAGGGTTTAGGTATGTTTAAGTTTGTTTTCTTGATCAATCCAGTTAGTGGTGGAGGGCAGGGGAAACATATTTATAAATACTTACCAGAAATCATGGAGTCGATGGGGTTTCAAGAAAATGAATGGCACTCCGAGTTTACTCGTTCTGAAGACATTACATCCCAAATAGAAAACGCCCTCTCTTCTACGGAAACATTAATTGCCGTTGGGGGAGATGGCACTGTTTCTACCGTTTTTTCAGTGCTCCTTAAATCTGATCTTGTCGACATAGTTAAAATAGGAATTATCCCTTTAGGTACTGGAAACGATTTGGCGCGTGTTTTAAACCTTTACAAACCGTTCGTTAATCAGGGGCTTTTGTTTTTAGTTCGGAGTTTGCTTGTTGCGAGTGCCCAGCCTCTCGATATTTGGCAAGTCAACGGCAAATTTGCTTTGGCAAATTACTTTTCGAGCGGTATTGATGCACGCATTGCGCACGATTTTAATAAGGCAAGAAGCGAAGGTCGAATTTCAGGGCGTTCGGTTTTAGGCAATAAAATTCATTACGTAAAGCGCTTCTTTACCGATAGGAAATATTTTTTAGCTAAAGGCTCTGTTTCTGTAATCAATCAGCATAATCACCCAGAAAACTACGATGTTTCTGGCTATAGAACGGTCATTGTCGGTAATATCCCGAGCTTCGCCAGTGGTGCCAATCCTTTTTTAAAGTCAAATAGCGCCGATGGTTTATTGGAAGTGGTATGCGTTCCCAATTTGGTTGCCTTTTTGGGTGCCATCTTTTTGGGCAACATCCCGTTAGTGGGCTTTTTTTATAAGATGTATTTTTTAGAAAACATCAAGGCTAAATCGATTGTATTAGAGTTTGGTTCTTCTGAATTTCATCAGCTCGATGGCGAAGACTTGACTCGAAAATTAGGCTCAAAAATTTCGATCAAGTATGGTGCTCAAGTTAAAATATTGTCCTTG
>DUVD01000149.1 GCA_012841225.1 Fibrobacter sp. | reverse complement strand
TGAGAAAGGATTATATTTGAGAGCGAATTTTGTGTGGAACACAACCAGCGAACAAATAAAAGCCTTTATCAGCTGCAATAAAGAAACGTAGTAGTTTGAAAAAAGAGACGAGTTTGTGTGGAACACAACCAGCGAACAAATAAAAGCCTTTATCAGCTGCAATAAAGAAACGCAGTAGTTTGAAAAAAGAGACGAACTTGACTTTCAGAACTCTTTTTCTTACTTTATCTGCATGATCCCATCTATTCCTTGGAGCAAGGCGCACGGCGTCGCCTTTTTGTCGTGCCCAGAAGACACCGACACCACCTCCCCTTTACGCATCGCCACTACAGAACCTCACAATGAGTTTTTAATGGCTCTTATTGAAAGTGAAACAGGACGGCGAGTCATTCCCGAACTATACACCCCACTTGAAATTAGAAACTGGTACTCTTCTAACGGCAACGCCGCCGAATCTATTTTAGAAAAAATGCAATCAGAGAAGACAGCCGGAAAAACAAGCAACTGGGAATCCGAACCCGTAATTGAGCTGGTAGATACTATTTTAGAAACCGCTTCTATCCAACGCATTTCCGACATTCATTTTGAATCCTATGAATCTTATTTATCAGTACGATTTAGAAAAGATGGCTTGTTGGTCCCGCACTTAGACCTGCCGAGTTGGCTAAAAGAATCCGTTATTTTAAGGTTAAAAGTCCTTGCCAATCTCGACATTTCAGAAAAGCGCATGCCTCTTGATGGCCGTTTTCGCTACCGAACGCCCAGTGTGGATTGTTCTATAAGAATAAGCACCCTACCCACTCGCCACGGGGAAAAAGCAGTTTTACGCCTTTTACACTCCCTAAAAAACAACGAAGGTTTAGAATTTTTGGGCATGCCCTTTGAAATGACAGTAAAAATCCAACGTCTTTTTGATAAACCTCAGGGCATTTTTTTTGTAACAGGCCCAACTGGAAGCGGCAAAACAAGCACCCTTTATGCTGGGCTTAGGCGCGTTATACAAAGACAAGTGAATGTAACCACTATAGAAGACCCCATCGAATACGAACTCTCTGGCGCCAATCAAGTACAAGTCAATGAAAAGGCAGGCCTTTTTTTTACCAATGCCTTACGCTCAGTTTTGAGGCAAGACCCCGATGTTATTTTTGTGGGTGAAATCCGAGACAAAGAGACGGCGAGCGTCGCCTTGCAGGCGGCACAAACCGGTCATCTGGTGGTAAGTACACTGCATACTAATGACGCGGTTTCGGCGATTACCCGACTTAAAGATTTAGGTATATCACCCACGTTAATCGCCGACGCCGTTATAGGCATTTTAGCGCAAAGGCTTTTAAGGAAATCGTGCTCAATTTGTGGAGGCAAAAAAGAGGGGTGTAAAGACTGCAATTTCACTGGTTATAGTGGGCGCTTTGCCATATTTGAGCTTCTCGAAGCAAGCCCAAAACTTAACGAACTTATTTTAAACTCATCAACTAACGCCGAAATTTTAAAAGAAATTCCTTTCCTTAAACTACGCGACCACGCTGAACTTGCCGTCAAAAATAAAGAAACGTCTAAGGAAGAGTTAGAGCGAGTCCTTGGGTAAAGGAGCGACTAATGTTTTTAACGAATCCACAAGAAGGCTATCTCGCTTAGGAAACATGTTTTGATATATAACAGCACGGCGTTGAGTCATAAATTGACTTTGGCGCATGTAAGGAGTGTGCTTACCGGGACTTGCAAGTACTGCGGCTAAATTAATTGCTTGATCGACACTCAAATTAGAACAGCCTTTTTTATAATATTGCCTACATGCCACTTCACAACCAAACATGTCTTTTCCCCATTGGGCGTAATTAAGGTATAGTTCTAAAATGCGATCTTTGCCGAGCTCTCGCTCCATCAACAACGCATACGCGAGTTCCTTGAATTTACGCTCCCAAGAACGCTCGCCACTTAAAAAAAGATTTTTAGCAAGTTGTTGCGTTAAGGTGCTGCCGCCAAATTTAGTTTTGCCTCTAGCCTGATTGGCGTCTAAGGCGTCGGAAATGGCGCGCACATCAAAGCCCGGGTGAAAGTAGAAACCCGCATCTTCGCTCGCAATCACCGCTTTTTGAAGGTTAATGCTTATGCTGTCCAGTGGGACGTACTTGTGTTTAATCACAAAATTAGCATTAGAATCGAGAAGCGCACTCATGTACTTGCTCATCTCAGGTTGGATGTCTTTTAATATAACCACGTTATCGTAAATTTCATAAACGTACTGAAACGCATGGTATAAATAGTAAGAGGCTATAATAGAAAAAGCCGCCGCATATAAAAACAAGGCGAGCAATACTCCCCGCACTAAATAATTCAAAATAATATAAGGCCATTTGAAAACCCTAACAAAAATATCTTTTACTCGAAGCAATGTGTCTTTATTCAATAGATTCATAAGCATTAAACATAAAAATTATCGTTGATTAAACCAGTCATTAATATCTTGCCCCTCTTTCATTTTAAACCGTTCGTCTTCTATTCCATGCCCCAAAGGAACGCTATAAATGCCCGCTTTTTGAAACAGTGCCTGCACATACTCGCTCGCCTCACGTCCGGGGTTGTCTTGATCAAAGCAAAGCACCACTTTTTTCTCTTCAAATAAGCGAACCCACTCCGGTTTAAAGGATTTAACTCCTGGAACTCCCACCGCGTCCATTTGCCTAGCAATTAAGGTTAATGTGTCGACAACTCCCTCACAAAGAAAAACCCAACCGGGCTTTTTATCTAAAAGGACCTTATTATATGGGTAAGGGATTTCGCCCTTTAAGTTCAATTCCTTTGGAATCACATTAGGGTCTGTAGTACGTGCCTGAAAAAAAAGCGAGCGGACATTCTCATCTAAATAAGGGAATATTAAAAGGTGCTTGTAGTAGCGGAGATTTCCTCGGTCGTTATATAAACCCACTTTTTGAAGGGTTTCAAGATCAAATTCGGCGAGTAAAGAGCTGTTTAAAGCGCTATAATCTGAAATATAACGAAGCCTCATTTTATCCCACGCGGGCTTAAAAATGCGCCGCTTGGCAAGCCAATTTGCGGCAGGCGTGCCATCGACCAAAGACAAGCGTTTCAAAAAAGACAAAACCACCTTCATCCGCTCTTCTGGTGATATATCGGGAATGGCGGGCTTTTTTAGCAAGGTAGGAGAAGTAAGTTGAGGGTCTTCTTTTTTTAAAACTGGCGATTTAATCATTGATGCCTCGGACATGAATTCCGTTTGCAACCATCCTAAAGCCTCTGTAAAAGAGCAACTGCGTGCTTGCTTTACGAGTTCAATGACGTCGCCACGCATGTCTTGACACACCCAACAGGTAAAAAGACCCTTTTCTTCTGAAATGGATACTGAGGGAGTACGGTCCCCATTGGCATGGCGCATAGGGTGAAGGCAACGAAATTTGCCTCGAGAAACGTCAATACCAAGAGCCCCTGCTACCTCGGTAATAGACAGCAATGCTTTTATTTTGTCAATATCGTCACGTTTATTTTGCATCTTACTAAATTGTCTTATATGACATTCGTTAATATACAAGAAAATTATTCGCTCCGTCATTTAATTTCCTTTAAAACGGGCGGTGAAGCTCGATTTTTTGTGGAAATTGAATCACTGGAACAACTCATAGAAATTAAAAAAAAAGCCGTTCAACAAGAGCTCCCCTTCTTTTTATTAGGACGAGGCACTAACGTCGTCGTTTCGGACAAGGGCTTTAACGGTTATGTGGCGCACCTGGCTCGTTCTTTTTCTGACTTATCCATTGAAGAAACTATTTTAAAAGCAAAAGCAGGAACTCCTCTTTCAAGAATTGCTCGTTACAGCGTTCAAGAATCGTTAAAGGGAATACACCTATTAACCGGTGTTCCTGGAACGCTTGGCGGCGCTGTCTACATGAATGCTGGTGCTTACGGTCAAGAAATTTCTCAAACCATTGTTGAAGTAAAAAGTCTAAATGAAGAGGGGCAAATTATTTGCCGTACTGCTGCCGAGTGCGAGTTTTCTTATCGACACTCTATTTTTCAAGAAAACAAAGAGTGTATTTTTGAAGTCACCCTTCAATTAGAAGAGGGAGAACAAGAAGTTCTCGAAAAAGAAATGAAAGCAGCGATTCAAAAAAGAATAGAAAGTCAACCTCTTAATTACCCAAGCGCCGGCTCGGTCTTCAAAAAGCCAGCAGAAGGTTCTGCTTGGGCATTAATCGAGGAAGCGGGTCTCAAAGGCACCTCTATTGGCGGGGCGAGTGTATCGTCTAAGCACGCTAACTTTATAGTCAACAAAAATAACGCCAGCGCACAAGACATCTATGACTTAAGCAACCTCGTCATCGAAACCGTTCTTAAGAAAAGTGGTGTTAAACTAGAGCGCGAGATTATTTTTCTGGGCGATTTTTAAAAACGACTTTTTTCAAATAAAAGCGGTATAATACCACTGCAATAATAGCCCCAACACCATCTGCTATAAGATCAAAGCCCGAAGCCATGCGACCCGGTGTAAAACTCTGATGAAATTCATCAGAGAAGGCAAATAGAATAGTCAAAAAAAAGACAGCCAAAGGAACAAGTACCCTAAAGCGTTTCCAAAGGTGTGGCTTAAACCAAAAAGCAAAAGAAATACCTAAGCCTATATAAGCAATAGTGTGAACTATTTTATCTGTCCCGTAGGGCATCGCTGGCAAATTAGAGCTCGATTTTGAAGAAAAATAGAACAAAAAAGCCATAACGAAGACCGAAGAAGCGTAACGCAAAAAAGGATGTTGAATAAAGATTTTTTCTACCATAGCCATAATAAAATAGAAAATTCTAATTTGTATTACTATGAAAGCAATTACATTACATGCCGGGCGAGAAAAGTCTGCTATACGCCGCCACCCTTGGATTTTTAGCGGTGCTATTGACAAATTACTAGGTGAACCCCAATCGGGCGATTCGGTTGAAGTTTATTCTTATGCTGGAGATTTTTTAGGCATGGCCGCCTACTCTCCTTCGTCTCAAATTCGCGCCAGATTTTGGAATTTTGAGAAGAAAATGGCGATCGGGCAGGAATTTTTTTCTGCAATGCTCGACAAAGCAATTGAGAATCGACGAGCACGAGGCTTTGACATTAAAAATCAAAACAACGCCTTTCGATTGATCAACGCCGAAAACGACGGTTTACCCGGTTGTATTATCGACAAATACGGTCCATACTACTCCATCGAAATTTTAGCCGCCGGCATGGAAGTAAATCGACATCTTATTTTTGAATTAATCGCCGAGAAGACCTTATGCAAAGGGATTTTAGAGCGTTCCGATTCTGAGATACGCCTTAAAGAAGGTTTGGAATGTCGAAAAGAAGTAGTATACGGCGATGTGCCCACTGAGCCTATTTCCATTGAAGAAAACGGGATACTTTTTGACATAGACCTTTGGAACGGGCATAAAACTGGCTACTACCTAGATCAACGCGATGCCAGAAAACGAGTAGGTGAAATAGCGCACGAAAAAACCGTGTTGAATTGCTTTTGCTACACAGGTGGTTTTGGTCTTTATGCACTACGCGGCGGAGCTGAACACGTTCATCAAGTGGACGTTTCTCAAGATGCGCTTAAAATAGCCCGCGATTTAATTATTAAAAATGACTTACAAACGAGCAAGGTGACCCACACTCAGGCGGATGTTTTTAATTACCTGCGCCAATGCCGAGATAAAAGAGCCGAGTTTGATTTAATCATTTTAGACCCACCCAAATTTATCGAATCTAAAGACAGCTTAACCAAAGGAGCAAGAGGCTATAAGGATATTAATCTTTTAGCGCTCAAATTGCTAAAACCAGGCGGGCGACTCGTTACCTTTAGTTGCTCTGGTTTAATGGACATGAATTTATTCCAAAAAATCGTGGCCGACGCCGCTCAAGATGCCAAACGCCAAGCCCAAATCATAGAACGATTTGGCCAACCAGCAGACCACCCCGTCTGCACGGCATTCCCAGAAGGTCAATACTTAAAAGGGCTTTTAATCGAGGTCGAATAAGGGCGATTAACGCTTGTTTTGACGAGGCAGTTTAGCGGCATTTTTTTCTTGCCAAACAGCCTCTTCCCAAGCGCGTTCTGCTTCATTTGCCCAATCGGAATTAGGAAAGATTTCTACAATCTCGCGGTATTTTGCCACAGCCGAGCGGAAATCTCGGCGCTCTCTATAAATGTTTCCAATTTTAAGTAAGGCGAACGAATGCTGCTCTTCGCTTGGGTTTTTATCTAACCATTCGCGGTAAATCGAAAGGGCTGTTGCTAAGTCACCTTTAAGAAAAGCGGCATTAGCCACTTCAATAGAGCGATCATCTAATAATGAAGCAGCAGTGTCTTTTGTTGGGTTTTGGACTGGAGCCTGTACAGCTACCTTTTCTGGCAGGGTTTCTGTAGCAACTTCCTCTTGAACAGGAGCACTTAATTCAGCAAGTCTTTTAGCGGCGACCGAAGTGTTTTGAGAACTTGGCGCTCCGGCTAAAAAAAGCGTTAACTCGGCTTTTTCTAAATCGGCTTTCTTTTGTTTTTTATAAATAAGACTCAAGTAGTAATGAGCATTGTACCCTAGTTCTGGGTAATCAAAAGCGCGCTTTAAGTTGAATTCTGCTTTATCAAGTTCGTTCATTTCATAACGAGCAACGCCGGCATAATAATAAGCACCAGGATGCCCTGGTTGTTGCACCAAAACATCTCTCCAAATAGGAGTGGCCTCTTTGTGGTTTTTGCGCGCAAATAATTCTTTACCCTTTAAAAATAAAGGACCGTCGTAAGAATACTTAGACGACGCTTCGGTTACTGCAGGATTCGCCACTGGAGTAGAGGCAACAGCAGTCGCTACAGGCGTAGGAGCAACAGTAGTCGCTACAGGCGTAGGAGCAACCGCAGGCGCAGGCGTTGTTGTAGGCGCAGTAGCCGCTTCAACGGAAGATAATGCAACTGAAGAAGAAGACTCTTCTACAACAGCTGGTTGATTTGCAGGGTCTTTAGCGCGCTCAGCATCGGCACTTCTTCTATCGCCAAGCACTTCGTAAATTTTGGCAGCGCCTTCGTAGGCTTCGCTCATACCAGGAGCGTAACGGTAAGCTAAACGATAATTAGCAAGAGAGCGACTGTAATCTTTTATTTTAAAGCGCACTTCGGCAGCGGCAAAATAAGCTTGTGCATTATTTGGGTCTGTAGCAAGAATAGCGCTGTACTCGGCAATAGCTTTTTCATGTTCGCCGGCAGCGGCAAAACGCGCCCCTTGCTCTAGGCGTGGGTCCAAAGCAGAAAATGCAGTCCCAAAAACTAACAGTAACATTAAAATCATTTTATAAAGAGGCATGTTTTAAAAATACAAAAAAAGCCTATTAAAATAAATAGACTTCTTGATGAATAGTTGTTTTTGCTTAAAATTACTTGGTGCGCATCCAATTTGCATGAGCTTCGTAAGTCTAGCGAGCGTTGCTTTGCAAACCATGGGTGTATTCGTCTACGTTTTGAAAGCCAAAAACACGCCTCTTATATTGAACGGGTTTAGCTTAACGTCCACCGACTAGGATTTGATCCACTTTTATGGAAGGTTGCCCCACGGTAACAGGCACCGCACCCGAAGAAGCGCCGCACATACCAGCTGCCATTTCAAAGTCTGCACCTACCATACTAATTCGCGGTAAAATTTCATGACCCTTGCCAATTAAGGTTGCCCCTCTGACTGGTTCTGCTATTTTGCCATTGCGAATAACGTAACCTTCATCGACAGCAAAATTAAATTCACCGGTCGCTGGATTCACCGAACCACCTGCCATTTTAGCGGCGTACAAGCCATCATCAATGCTTGCGATCATATCAGCTAATGAGTCTTTGCCTTTTGCAATCGAAGTATTTCGCATGCGGCTAACTGGGGCGTACTTATAAGATTCGCGGCGAGCACTCCCCGTAAGAGGAACCCCCACTTCACTAGCGCCAATACGATCGCTCATGTACGATTTTAATATCCCGTTTTCAATTAAGACGGTGCGCTGTGTTGGCGTGCCCTCATCATCAACACTAATACTACCCCAAACGCCTGGCAAAGTACCATCGTCCACTGCAGTAAGGCATGGTTGAGCAATGGCTTCGCCTAGTTTACCGCAAAAAGGGCTCGCGTTACGGCGAATCGCCTCCGTTTCAAGAGGGTGGCCGCAGGCCTCGTGAAATATCACGCCACCAAAGCCATTTCCCATCACAACGGGCATTTTTCCGCCGCCAATATAACCGGCATCAAGCATGCGCAAAACACGTTCACCACAAACCGTAGCGATTTCCTCTGGAGAAATAGTATCTAATAATTCGTAGCCACCTAAAGCCCCTGGAGCCTCGTGAGAAGTAAAACGCTCTTGATTTTTTGCCCCCGTCACGCTAACATTTGCTCTTGTGCGTGCGCGAGTATTTTCTATGTGAAGGCCTTCACTATTAAAAATTTGAATTGCAGAACAAACGTCCGAAATAGAAGCGCTCGCCTGCACAATTCGGCTCGACAAAGAACGCGCCGCTTCATCTGCTCTTTTTAAGAAATCGAGCTTATGACTTTGCCCTAAAATGCGTGGGTCTTTAAATGCGTCCATTGAAAAATCAACGACTGCTTTTTGAGCCGCCAATGCGTTTAAAATCGATGCATTTGCGCTTCCTTCATGACCAAAAGCAAGTGTTTCGGTGAGGCGGAGCAGGTTTTCTAAGGCACTGTCACTAGTGAAAGCGTAAAGCACTTCTGTGCCATATATTAATCGAATGCCCACCCCATATTCGGTACTCGCCGATGCGGTTTCTATTTTTCGATCTTTTAATAAAAGAGTAGAAGAGCGCGATTCCTCTTCAAAAATTTCTACAAAATCCGCACCTAAATGGCGCCCTTTTTCAATGACTTTTAAGGCTACTTCTGAATTCATATTTTATTTCCGAACGACGATGCCCGCTTCGCGCATGGCCGATTTAATTCCTTGTACTGTGTAATCTCCAAAATGTACCATCGACGCGACCAGTGCTGCGTCTGCTGTTGTCTTTGAAAAAAGATTGGAGATGTGTTCTGGAACGCCAGCGCCACCACTTGCAATCACAGGCACCTGAACTGCCTTCGCAATCATATCGGTAATAGTGAGTTCGTAGCCTTCTTTTGTGCCATCTGCATCTATTGAATTAAGACAAATTTCGCCAACACCTAGCTCTTGTGCTTTAATAGCCCACTCGACGGCGTCGATCCCCATAGCGCGTCGCCCGCCTTGAATATAAACCTCGTAGCCACTAGGCATCTTCTCGGAAACGCCTACAAACTTAGCGTCTATCCCAAGTACAATGCACTGACTACCAAATGCCTTAGCACCTTCAGCAATAATTTCTGGGTTTAACACCGCAAGGCTATTGATGCTCACTTTTTCTGCCCCAGCAAGAAGAACAGCGCGCATGTCTTCGAGATTACGAATACCACCGCCTACAGAAAATGGAATAAATACATGACTGGCAATTTCTTTTACCATTTCAATATCACAAGGGCGATTCTCGGCACTAGCTGTGATGTCGTAAAACACCAGTTCATCTACGCCTTCGTCACTGTAACGAGCTCCCATTTCTACTGGGTCACCAATATCGATATTCCCTTTAAATTTAACGCCTTTCGTCACCTTTCGGTTGCGAACATCTAAGCAAACAATTAATCTTTTTGATAACATGATTATTCCTATTTTTATTTCAAATATATCTTTTCAAAGTGATGCCGTCACGCCTCGTGTCCACCACTCACCATTTCACCCATTTCTGGGGTAAAGTCGCCACTTTGAAACCATTTAGCCTCTTTAAAATAAGGCAACATTAATAACACCTTATACGCATGGAGCATTTGATTTTTAGCCCCTAATACAGCGTAATCGTCTTGACTTAAAGGCCCTTGAAGCATTTTTTCATAATAAAAAGCATCGTGACTGTACAATCTATCGGCAACTATAGGGTAGCCAAGCGCCGAAAGTTGCGCCCGAATCTGATGCTTGCGACCGGTTAATAATTCGGCCTCAACAATAGAAAAAGGACCCGGAATACCACGAAAACTTTCTTCTCTTATTTTTTGCCGACGAAATAACGTGGTCGAAGGCTTTCCTTCTGGATCCGCATACATTTGTAGGCGAATACGGCTGTCACTTTTTTCTCGAAGGGGTATTTCGCAGCGCACTTCTTCTGCAGGAAATATACCGGGTACTACAGCAAGGTAAATTTTTCGAAGTAAAATACGTTCTAAGTGGCGTTGAAAGCGTTTAGCAGTATCTTTTGTTTTAGAAAAAAGCATTAAGCCGCCGGTGTCTCTATCCAAACGATGCATAGGTGTAATTTCATCATTATCAAAGGCGCGCCGTAGGATACTCGTAAAAGTGTTGTAGAAAATACGCCCTGTATGGTGTACCGGCACGCCAGAAGGCTTGTCGACTAAAACGAATTCATCATCTTCAAAAATGG
This sequence comes from Fibrobacter sp., assembly GCA_012841225.1. Lineage (GTDB taxonomy): Bacteria > Fibrobacterota > Fibrobacteria > Fibrobacterales > Fibrobacteraceae > Fibro-01. Next base: position 573 of record DUVD01000149.1, on the reverse strand, counting down.
TACTAAAATGTGTTGGTACCAGTGGCTCTGTGTAGTGGTCGACTCGATATAAGACTTTATCTCCTGTAGAAACGCGTAGTTCTTCGGTGGCAGGCTCTCCATTAACTAAAACACACCCCGATCTAATTTTCTCAAGCCAATCCTCTCTGGTATGGTAAGTAAAGCGGGCACATAAAGAATCGACCAAATAAAAATCGCGATGTTCTGGACGAACAACGCTTTCAAAACGCATTTCACCAATGTTTGCCATTACACTCATGCTTCGTATAACCCTTGATTTATTATGTATTCATAGACTACTTGCGATAAACCGACTGGCTTTTCTCTAGAGCATAAAAAAGACTTGCGAATAGCTGTGCTGGATATGGCGCCATTAAAACCTTGCTCCAGACCTACACAAAATAAAGGGGCGTAACCCGCTTCGATATGCTTTTGCACATCTGGTTCTCTGTAGCCATGGCGGCCAAAAATAATCAACTCAAAATCGCGCAGTAGCAAATGCCCGTTAAATTCCGTACCATAAAAATGAAGCGGATCGCGCCAACGCGGAATGCCCTCGTAGCTATCGGCACC
>DUVD01000148.1 GCA_012841225.1 Fibrobacter sp. | reverse complement strand
ATTAGATTAAAAAGGAAAGATTGCATGACTCGACTAGACCAAGAAGAAAGATACCATATTTACGCCATGAAAAGGGCAGGTTTTTCACAAAAAGCGATTGCTAGAGAAGCTAATAAGCCTAAAAGCAAAAAATTATCGTCTTCGTTATTATTCAAAATAAATCAAAAACTAGAGGATGATTGGAGTCCTGAGCAAATTTTTGGTTTAGTCGGCTTCAGTCAAAAGAAGGATGCGGATAGCGTCAAAAAGGAGCTCATTTCAATGTTCAAACCAATTAAAGAATGCGTCAAAACAATTACAGCTGATAATGGGAAAGAATTTGCAGAACATGATAATGAGCCGATTAAACAATCGGCCACGAAAAACTTTAGATTACAAATTACCAAAAATATTATTTAAATTAGAAAGAAGTAAAATTGCGTTAGTGGCTTGAATTCACAAAGTGTTTTTTTGACATTAAAAATCTACTTAAATGTCGCTATATAAGAAGCGCCTTCACTTGGGGTCACCAATCTAGGGTTGGCCGTAGTGCCATCTTCCCATTTTACAAAGGTAGCGCCGGCTTGCGTTGGGATTGCCGTTAAAAGCATATCGACCCCGCCAAAAAACGTGCCCGAATAATTTGTATTTGAAGCCGTTGTTGGAGGCAAGGTCATTCCCTCCATTAAAACAATCCCGCTACCCGTTGATTTAATTGAAATAGATACATCCGAAGATAAATCAAATTCGGAGCGGTAATCGTTCCAAACGCTCGACTCTCTAGACAACGCAAAAGACTTGAACGACGACCCAGAATAAGAAATAGGATTTTGACGTGACCATTTGCTCACATCTCGATCCATCTCGGCGGTGGGCATTGTGGCAACCATTGCCGAGGCGATAGAGTCTGTTCGCGCTGAAGTCAAGTATTTCTTTAACATGACTGCCGAACGGTTTATAAATAAGCGTTTAAAATCAGGGTTTTTAATCAATTTGATGTAAAGTTGTGCAAAACAGCCTTTACCGTTACAATTGCTATTACCACCTTGCTTGATCCAGCTAAACATATTAGTCGAATTGCCAAAACCTGGCACGGCCCATTCAAAATTAAACCCGTGGTCTAAATCGTATACTTCAAATTTCCAAGGATGATCGGGTACGACGCGCCAAGCACGCACATTATTATTTGGCCAATCACCGTTCCTATAAAAAATTTCTGCTGCGATATAATCGGCTAAATTTCCCACATTAACAAGAGCTTGCATTTGCTCGTAAACAGGGCTACCCGCCACTGAGAAATCTGTTTTGTCAACAAAATCAAGCATCGATAAATAACCATCAGGAGTGCCTCCATTAGCAGTCACTGTTTTCTCTATATGCTTAATAGACTCGACTGTAGAGGGGGCGATGCCATAATTTGTCTCAACGTAGTGTTCATTCAATCTTTCCCGCAAGTCATGAATGCCCCAATAGGCTCCGTTGTAAAAAACAATCACTTGGCGTGACCTCTGGTAATCCACTCCAGAACCTTCTAATAGAGCACTGCCTAAAGCATCACCAATAAAATCCCAATGAAATCTATTGCCATTGTTTCTTAAATTAAAGGCCTTAAACTTGTTGTTTTCTGGCCGAGTTTTGAAGAGTGGGTAAGTCAAGCGCCCATCTTGGTATTGCTCTCGCATCGATATGGATACCGATTTTTTTTCATTCCATCGGCTCCATTGCCCCATTATGGAAATGCCAGCCTCAATGTTCCAAGAACGCGGCGCAGAAACATTAGGAGATTCAAAAAACTCAACATGGACTGGGAGCTCTATGTCCCAAAAATAATTGGCTTCTTTACAGGGTTCTGCACAACCCGAAACGCCTTTGGAATAATAGCCTTTTTGGGGATCAAACATATCATAGGGGTCTACTGCAATAGAAACCACAGGCATAGCCACCGATTCACCAATAAAATAAGTATTTGTCACTATTGTTTTAGTAAGCAGCCCTTCTCTGTAGGCACCGCAACGAACGATCGTGTTTTTAGCAATAAACTCCGAAGCCGAAAAAACAGGAGAGTCTTTAGTGGGTACAGAACCATCAAAAGTACAACGCACAGTTCCACCATCCGGAGAGGATGGTGGGCTCAAAGAAATAGGCTCGTTATAAAAACCAGCTTGCTGTTGACCAAAAACAACGGGCTGCGCCACACCCGAAAAAGCAGGAGAATCGGTATTTTTCTTTTCAGGTGTAGGGTTACCAAAAATCTTCCAATCCCCCCCATCAACGCGGCCCCAGCTGACACCCGATTCTAATGCAGGGTAACGAACAGAATCGCGAATACCCCAGTTATAGTCAATCAAATAAACAGCACCACCCGATTTTTCAAGTTTCCAATTGGTATGCGTGCGAAAGTGCAAGTTTTCGGTATCGGTTCCTTCAGGAGCTGTAGGCAAGTCCCTTTTAGAGCAAAAAACCGTTCTAAATTGCTTTGGCCCAATGGTCTCATTGCCAAAAACCCATTTACGCGGTGCAGTTAATTTTTCTACTAAAGAATACCCATTTAAATTTGCTACTTCAGAGCCTGCATTGTAAATTTCAACCCAGCCAGGATCAGCGCCCGTCTCATCAAACCAGATGTAATTAATGGGGTTAATTTCGGTAATGATTAAAGCGGATTGCCCCACCCAAGTCACAGTAGAATCGCCAAGAAAAGGAGGAGTAGAAGAGGATGACCCTATTACACCAGAAGACATACCTTCTTCAAAAGAAGAAGAGTTAGGAAATTCACCAGAAGAAAGTGGATCTCCCACAGAAGAAGTACCAGAAGAAATGTCGGAACTACTGGATTCTAAGGAGTCTGGAGTTTGAGGTTTTTCTCCAACACACGCTAAAATCAAAGTACAACTACACACTAATCCGACTTGAAACAGCATTCTACACAACAAAATAACCACCTGTAAGAAGTTTTTCACCCACAGCCCAAAACTTTTCTATTTAAATCTATATGAAAGTCAAAGAAAAAATAGGTGATATTAGTAATTTTCTGTTTACAGCTGTTTATTCTGTATTTTCAATCACTCTCCCTTGACATTATTTCAATGCGGTGTTAAATTTGCCATCAATGAAAGAATGGCTCTGTAGCTCAGTTGGTAGAGCAGTGGACTGAAAATCCACGTGTCAGCGGTTCAATTCCGCTCGGAGCCACTTCAACAAAGAAACTTCACTTAGGTGAAGTTTCTTTGTTTTAAAGCCTTTAATAAATAGGCTCGCTCACTTCTCTCTATAATCTGACATAAAATCATCCCAATGCGCCAGCAAAACATCAACTAACTCCATTTGGAACTGGCACCCGCGCTGTTTTAAGAAAAACTCCTGCACTTTACTTTCGGGCCAGGCTTCTTTGTAGCAACGCGAGTTAGATAAGGCGTCAAAAACATCCGCTACTGCGCAAATGCGGCTCGCTAAGGGGATCTGTTCGCGAGCAAGCCCATTAGGATACCCTTTACCATTCCAGTGCTCATGGTGGCTTATAGCCATGTCAGCAGCCATCTGCAGTAAAGGCCTAGATGAATTCTGCAACAAATGATGTCCCATAACAGTGTGTTTTTTCATCAAGTCGTATTCTTCGGGAGTAAAAGCGCCCGTTTTTTGCAAAATAGAGTCGGGGACGCCTATTTTACCTAAATCATGGAGGGGCGCTGCCAAACGTATTTGGTTGGCTTCCTCTTCATTTAGACCAAAGTACTTGGCGAGCTTATAAGAAGTGGCAGCCACGCGGATAACGTGATCCGAAGTCTCCTTACTGCGATATTCGGAAACCTCGCCAAGCATATAAAGAATTTCGGCTTGTGTTTCCTCTAATTCTTTAGTTAATAATGCCGATTCCAGTGTTTTAGCCGAATAAACAGCAGTTAAATTTAAATATTCTATGTCATGATTCAAAAAATGATACGGCTCTTCTTTTTTATTAATCGCCTGAAAAGCACCAATGACGCGACCATTCGAGTTTTTGAGTGGCACCGTCAAGACGGACTTTGTTTTATAACAAGTTTTAACATCACTACTAGGATCAAAACGATCATCACTATAAGCGTCATCGACACAAATCGTATTTCCAGAGCTTATGGAATGCCCAACTAAGCCCCACCGCAAAGGAACCCTAAGTTCATCTACACCATGAGCAATTTTTGTCCACAATTCCTTTTTATTTTCATCAATTAGCCAAAGGGAACACCGATCTGCACCAACAAGAGAACGCCCTAAATCGGCCATTAGAATAAGAAGTCCATCCATTTTACGCTCTTCAGCAATTTTAGGCATATAAGAGAACAATAAATCGACGATTTCTGCAGTATTCGCTAGTCCCATATATCGAATTTAAATATTAAAATAAAAAATCAACACTCTATTGACGAAAGAGCACTTCTTTTTTATCGTTGGACTGGATTGGAGGAATAGGCTAATTGGTAAGTCAGCGGTCTTGAAAACCGCCGCCGTAAGGCTTGGGGGTTCGAGTCCCTCTTCCTCCGCTTCTTAATCCCATTCTATGTCGCTATCGGCCACAAAATCAAGTGCTGCCGATACAGGCTTTTCAAAAAGTAGCGTGCACACTTTTATATCTATTTCTTTTTCTTGTAAAATAGCGTAAGTGCAAGCACCGGTGGTCGCTCCTGTAGTGTAAACGTCATCCACAATAATGCAAGTTGCTTTTTCTTTGGGGAAGCTTTTTTTTATCTGGAATGCGCCAGCCACATTACATTGCCGCTCTCTTAAAGACAATCGAGTTTGGGATTCGCTAAAAGACCTGCGAGCGACTCCATGAAAAGGCTTTCCTTGTATTTGATTGGCGAGGGCATAAGCAATTTTGTCGGTCTGATTATAACCTCGCTCTCGAAGTCTAGACGAATGAAGCGGGACCGGAATCAGTAAAAAAGGCTTTTTAAAAGAACAAAACCATTGGTAAACCCCTCCCCCACGGCAAGCCGCGGACTGCTTAACTAAATAAGACGCCAAACCGGGCATGTGCTGGTATTTTAGGGCGTGAATTAGCCTACGGGTCAATGCATTCATCGCATACAAGCAAACCACATCTTCTTGAGGAAAAAAGGGATCCTTTCCCAAGGACAAAAGCTCTTCCCTGCACTTGGGGCATAACCATGGATCTAGTTTTTCTGCATAAAAACCACACCCTAGACAAGAAGAGCCAAAAATAAAATTTGAAAAACGACGAGCAAAAGACATACTTCATCTCCTTAAAACGCTTTCTTATTTAAACGTTTTTTAGAGATTTTTTGTTAGTGCCTGCCACCTTGATAACGCATGTTGATTAAAAAGCCCACTAACACCATACAAGTTATGGCAAATGAGCCCCCATAAGAAAGAAATGGCAAGGGCAATCCTGTCACTGGCATAAGCCCAACCGTCATGGCAATATTAACTAGAATGTGAAACACAAAAACAGCGCACGAACTCACCGTAATTAAATTCACAAAAGGGTCATCGTACAATTTGCAAATAGAAACAGCGCGCCATAAAAACAGAAAGAAAAGCGTTAAAATAAACAACGAACCCAAAAACCCAAATTGTTCACCTAAAACACTAAAAATAAAGTCCGTATGCTCTTCGGGTAAAAAAGAAAGATTAGTTTGCGAACCCTCACCATAACCCTTGCCCCTTATGCCACCAGAGCCAATCGCCGTCATCGATTGCAAAACTTGGTAACCATCACCTAAAGGATCGTTCATGGGATCTAAAAAAGTTTCTACGCGCTTTTGTTGATGAGGTTTTAATACATTCCAGACCATAGAGCTTGCATAGCCGGCAAAAATGTTGATCAAAAAAAAGAAACCCGTCAACATCTTAGGCAATTTTCGATAAAAAAGGGCCAAGGTGACTAAACAAATCAGCAAGCCCCAAAATATTTGTGAGTAAGCGAATTGAGAATGCGAAAGCAGCACAGAAAAGGCGGGACTAACCAATAAAAACATATCGAGAAGAGAGAGACCTGCCCAATAAAAACTCACTAATGTAATCGCAATAAAAACGAGCGCCGTACTTAAATCCGGTTGCTGCAAAACAAGAGCAAAAGGAACCAAGAACAAAATAAAAGGAACCAAAAACGATTTGAGCTTAAAAAAGCTCACTGGATGCCGAGAAAGCCAATAAGAAAAAGTAATTAAGTATGCTATTTTAGCAAACTCAGAAGGTTGTATTTTAAAAAACCCAATATCGATCCACCGACCAGCCCCTTTAACCACATCACCGCCTCCAAAAAGCACAACACTTAAGCCTGCTAGCGATAAAAAATAAAGCGGAAAAGCCAAGCGTTTAAAATAATCAATACGTATAAAAGCGAGCCCAACAGCAATAAATCCACCAACAATAAAGTAAATGATTTGGCGAAACCAATAAGAATGGTAAAAGACTTCTCCTGGTTTATAAGTCGCTGAATAAACCAAAGCAACACCACAAGAGATCAAAGTCAAGACTAGCAGTAAAAAAAACCAATCAATTTTCATTTTTTGATCTAAAAAACGTCGCGCTCTACTCATGGCACCTCCTGTTTTAGACTGTCACCATAAAAGAACTCTTGCATAATTTTTTGTGCAATAGGGGCCGCCTTCGCGCCACCGCCACCGGAGGCTTCCATAATAACTGCAATAGCAATTTGAGGGTCATCTAATGGAGCAACAGACGCAAACCAAGCGTGTGTCTTCTCTCCTTTTTTCCATTCCCCAGAGCCGGTCTTGCCACCCACACGAATGTTTTTGATTGCCCCTCTTTTACCAGTGCCACCTATATGATTTACTACAGAATCCATAGCGTCTAAAAGCACCTGATGCGTTTCGGGCTTCATTTTACCGCTTCTTATTTTAACGGGCTCTTGGCGCCTAATTAAAGTCCCATCGATAGAACGCATCTCTTTCAGAAAATGAGGTCTATAAACACCTTCATTAGTCGCTAAAGCTCCTATGAACACAGCTTGCTGTAAGGGAGTCACCAATTGCCCCTGTCCAATTGACAGGTTCAAAATTAAACCACGTGCCCAACGCCAGCCATTTCTTTTATTTCTTTCATTAAAGCTGGCAGAGTCCGGCAGCCACCCAGAACGTTCATCAGGAAGGTCTATTCCAAGTAAATCAGAACCCAAACCAAAACGTTCGCCAAATTCGTTAATCCTAGGCATGTCAATCATAAGGCCCGCTTGATAAAAAAAGACATCGCAAGAAAGCCTAAGTGCATTAATCAAATTTAAATTACCATGAGAAGTCCAGCACTTCTGGTAGCGTGACCCAAATTGAAAGCCACCTGCACAAGACTTGGGAAAATGCGTATTGCGCCCCATTAAACCGTGCTCTAAACCAGCACCTGCAGTGACTAGCTTAAAAACAGACGCTGGTGGATAAGCGCCAGCAATAGCCCTATTTATTAAAGGCTTCGTCGAATCTAATGCGACCTGAGCCCACCCCTTATTGCGCTCTCTTTTTTTCAAAGAAAATATGTTAGGGTCTAAACGAGGTGAACTCACCATAGCTAAAACTTCACCCGTACGAGGATCTACAACAACAACAGCCCCGCGAACTGAATCGGGAAAAGCCTCTTCAGCAGCTCGTTGCAAATCGAGATCAAGTGTCGTCACCAAATGCATGCCTGAAACAGGTTCCTGGCTTCCCATTCCGGTTATTTCACCGACTTCACGCCCAGCGGCATTCACCTCGATGATTTTAACGCCATTTACCCCTCTAAACTCGCGGTCATACTGTAGCTCTAGACCTTTTTGACCCAGGCGATCACCTAAAATATAATCGCCATATTCCTCTTTTTTCAACTGTTCCTCAGAAATCTCTCCCGTGTATCCCAAAACATGAGCGGCAAAAGTCCCATAAGGATATTCTCGCCTAGACTCAATTAAAACCACTACTCCAGGTAAATGACTTGAATGTTCTTCAATCAAGGCCACCTCTTCTGGCGTGGCATCTTCTAAAATACGAATAGGACGATTTTTAATCCAAAGACTTCTTTGAAATGCGGTGTCTAAAGAAGCAGAGTCAAAAAGTGGAATCCCATTCATATTTTGAATGCCCAGCAATAAAGAAAAAATAGAGTCTTTTTCTGACTTTTTTTTAGGTAAAGAAAGTGATTGCAAAGCGATCTGATATGAGGCTCTATTTCTAACTAGAATACGGCCTTTGCGATCATAAATAAAACCACGTTCCGCTGTCAAAACAACCCGCTTCAAGCGATTGTTTTCAGAACGCGCCAAGTTTTCATCATAATTAAAAACCTGCAAGTAAAGCAAACGAATGGAAATGAGTAGAAAAAAAAACAGAATAAAAGCAAGAAACACTAACACTTTTAGGTTTCGTTTTTGTAACTCTTCACTTCCAAAACTAGCGTTATACATGTTTGTGT
>DUVD01000147.1 GCA_012841225.1 Fibrobacter sp. | reverse complement strand
GCCATGAAAGTCAATAATTTTAACGAAATTGAGAAAACTGCAGATGAAGTACTTAGCCTTGATTTTACAGACGCTACTACTCACTTTATTAAAAGCTATGCCATGAAAAAGAATGGCAAAGACCCCAGTTTTCACGATGCTTTATACAAGAGTCTAATGCAGTCTATTTTCGCTTCTGGTGATGGCAAAACGCCAGCCACCGCCTATGTTCTTTCTCAAGAAAAAGAAGAAATGGCCGTGCTAAACCACTTAAAATTGGTGGCAACCACTTATGTCACTGCTAGTATGAGTGGTCACACTTTAAGTATTGTGGAATGCAAAAATAAAGAAGATGAAAATTACTCGGTATATTTTAACATCACAGAACCAAAAAACTTTGCTTTTTGAATCTTTTAGGCCGTTTAAGCACAAAAAAATTAGGTGGTCTCTTAAAAACTCTAATTTTTTGTGCGTGAGATAAGTACATTAGTAAAGAGAATGTTTACAATTCGAGGGAACTTTATGAAAAAACTATGGATTATTATTTGTGTGCTAGGAGCCTCGCTTCTTTTTGCAAATGCTGCAGAAACTTGGCCTAAAGAAATCACCACGCCACTTGGCATAATCAAAATTTATCAACCCGAAGTGGAAATGTTTTCGGACAACGCTATAGAAAGTCGCTCTACAATCGTTCTAGAATATAAGGGCAAGAAGCCTGTTTTTGGTGCTGTCTGGTTTGAGAGTTCCGTTTCGACCGATTTCGATGAACGAAAAGTCACTTTGATTGACGCTGAAATTACAGCGAACAAATTTCCCGACATGAACGAAGCGGAAATAGAAAAAATCAATCGTTTTATTGAAGACGATATTTCTACATGGAATTTAGAATACAACTTAGATGAGCTGCTCGCCACGGTGAGCATCGATCAAAATAAGATGGATCTCGGCATCAACAATACACCGCCAACAATTCTCTTTACTACAGCTCCTACGGCCTTAATCCTCATCAATGGTGATCCTATTTTTGAAGATCTCGAAAACACAAGTTTAAAGCATGTAGTCAACACCCCTTTTACGATTCTTCAAGATAAAAATTCAAACCAGTTTTATTTAAAAGGAGGCAAGTATTGGTATACCTCTCCAGATCTTTACCTTGGTTGGGGTTTTGCCAAACAAATACCAGCTACTTTGTTAGAAATTCAAAGAAAACTTTCCAATCAAGAAGACACCTCCTCGCAGGTAATCTCTAACTTTATAGTACGAACTGACCCCACCGAGCTTTTATCTTCAAATGGCGACCCTGAATTTGCACCTATTAAAAATACAGGGCTTCTTTACATGACAAATACCGATAACGACATTATCTTAAACATCGAAACGCAAGAGTACTTTACATTGCTTTCGGGTCGTTGGTATAAGACCTTTGGCTTGCATTCAAACGAATGGAGTTTTGTATCGCCCGACTCGCTACCCGCTGATTTTTATAACATCGGAGAAAACACCCCCGTAAGCAACGTGCGCGCCAATATCTCTGGCACTAAAGAAGCTAAAATAGCCGTACTTGAAACACAAATTCCTCAAACTGCCACTATCGACCGGCGCTCCGCTAATCTAGAGGTCTCTTACGACGGTAAACCCACATTTAGACGAGTAAAAAGCACTGGTATTTTATATGCCATTAACACCGACAAAGACGTTTTATTAATTGATGGCGTCTTCTATGCTTGTGATAACGGTGTTTGGTATCAAAGCAAAGATGCCACTGGCCCTTGGATTATATCCATTTCTAGGCCTGAAGAAGTAGAAGAAATCCCACTAGAGTACCCCATACACCGCGTTAAATACGTTTATGTTTTTGATTACAACTCTGATTATGTAACTGTTGGATACTATTCTGGATACTTACAAAACTACGTCTATCGTGGCACTGTTTTTTATGGAACAGGCTATCGCTATAGCCCTTGGTACGGCAGCTACTACTACCCTCGCGCCCTCACTTATGGCTACGGCGCCTACTATACCTCTTCTTTGGGCTGGTCGTTTTCTTATGGCCTTTCTTTTGGCGGTTATGGCTGGGTTCACGATGATATATTCTATCGCAACTACTACCGTGGTTTGTGGGGCCCGCGCGGCTATCGCTACCACTACACAAGGCCTTCTCATATAGACCATCGCCGTGGCTATTACCACAAAACAAGAAAGCCAATGAGAGTCGACTATAGGGATGTCTCTAGAGCACCTCGCCATAAGATTTCCTCTGCAAGGCCAAACAACCTATACTTAAGAAACAAAACAGGCGTTAGGCGCACTGGAAACACTTATTTTGAACCCAAAACAGGAAAATCTGTTCGCGTTAACGAAAGAAATCTTCGCCCACGTTTTGAAAATGATAGAATTAGAAACGCGCCGCGGCAAAAAGAGCTTCAGTTAAAAAACTCGGTGCAACGCCGTGAACAATGGAAGGATGTTACGCCCAGAAATCGAAGAAGAGAACAACCAATAAATCCGGGCAAAGTCAACCTTTTTGAAACTAAACCAATTAACGAAAGGCGTGTTGAACCGCGTGATGGAACACGAAACGAAAAACGCAGTGAACCAAGAACCGAAAAACGCAGTGAACCACGCGTCGAAAAACGCAGTGAACCACGCGTCGAAAAACGCAGTGAACCACGCGTCGAAAAACGAACCGATAATCGGAGTAATCGAGACGACAATAAACGTGAAGAGCGACGCATCGATAGACGCGGTCGATAATCTCTTTTCAAAAAAGCCTCTCCAATGAGAGGTTTTTTTGCCTTTTATCTTTTTGTTTTAGGTGCCTTTTTTTGTCTATAACCATAACCAAATGATTCTTCTTTAGCATGATTAATAACAATGGCTTTATGATCAACAGCTACATTGAGTAGCTTAAGATTTTCTTTAATAAGATCAATAGAGTAGGCTCCACTTCTCATGACAAGTAAGGCAAAGTCCGCTTGCCTACAAACCCACTGGGCATCGGAAAAATAGTTAAGCGGAGGCGTATCTATCACAACAAGATCATAAATTTCTCTGACTCTATTAATAAAATCAGTAAACTTAGAACTTGCTAATAATTCACTAGGCGTGCTAGTGCGAGCTCCTGTGCCAATAAAGTCACAATGTTCAAATGGTGATTCTAAAAGCACTTGTTCTAAAGTAGACTTGTCGTATAAAATCTCGGAAAGCCCGTTGGGGCGTGCTGCATTTAAATGATTCTTGCGCAAATCGCAGTCGATCAAGAGCACCTTTTTATTCATTTGATTAAAAAGAACGGCTAAGTTTTTGCTTACAAATGATTTACCATCTCCAGAGGCAATGCCAGTAATAGCGAGGACTTTACCCCCATTATCTATAAAGCTGAATTCTAGGGCGGTGCGAAGCGTTCTTATTTTTTCTACTGCAAAATTATGGGGATCTGCAATTGCTAAAACAAAAAATTCTTTATTATTTTTTTTCTGAAGTGGCGCGGCAGTAATTTTAGTGTAGACGGTTGTATTCGTTTCCTTCTCAATTACCGAAGAACTAGAGACGCCTCGATTCATTAAAATTTGTTTTAAGGCGATCGCCAAGCAGCCCATTAAAAAGCCAAATATAACTGCTCCTAAAAGAACGATTTTCTTTTTTGGCTTTACTGGCAAAAGTGACACTTCGGCGGTATCGACTACGCGTACGTTGCCAAGCTCGCCTACGCGCACCACTCTTAATTGCTGAATATTGTTTAGCATTGAAGTATAAAGCCCGTTTTGAATAGAGACTTCTTGCTGCAAAGTCATGACTTCTTGCTGTGTATTTGGAAGGCTTTTTACAGTCACTTCTTCTTTTTTTATTTCTTGCTTTAGGCGCATTTGCTGTTGTAATATGGCTTGCATGGCGGGATGATCGTCCTTATAGAGGCGCGCATTTTCTTGCCATTGTTGCTCTAAAGCCAAGTGCTGTGTTTTTAAATTTACTTGGCGTTCTAAGGTGACTTTGGCCTCAGCAGTCAGGTCTACTGTTCCAGCCCGGTTACGATAATTAGTTAAGGTTTGCTCGGCGCTATCGAGTTTCTTTTTTACAAACGGGATTTGCTCTTCTAAAAAATCAAGCGTTTTTTTTGCGGCAGCACTACGCATTTCCATATTCTGACGAACGTAAGTGTTTGCAATTGTATTTAAGACAGCCGCCGCTTTATCGGGGTACCGATGCTCGTAAGACATAATAATGATATTTGTTTTTTTTCCATCTTCAGCAATATTCAGTTTTTCTTTTAAATCGGCTGTCGCTCGCAAAACAGTGTTTTGAACCAATAAGAATTTTTGTTCGCCTTGCACAAAGAGGTTACTGACGCAAATAGCAAGGGTATCACCCCCATAAGGCAGGCGGTATGTTTCACCTACTTTTGCATTGGAAATAATGGATTTATCTTGAAATAATACTTCATATTCATCATTTGAGCTAGCGCGGGCATACCAGGGTTCTTGAGCGAGCATTGGCGGTATTGATAAAAGGGTTAAGTTCATTCGCCCCTCTTTTTTGAGTAAGCGGTTTTTTAAACCAACTGGAACAGCAATTGTATTTAAATGTTCTTGCTTTACCACAGAAGCAAGAACCTTACGGCTTTTAATTAAGCGAATTTCGGTTTCAGCAGGGCTTTCTATATCAAACATAGCGCCCATCTCAATCATGGCAGAACCATGCCCTTTGGTATCTATTTGGAGCAAAACATCGCTAAAATAACCTTCACGAATCCAAGACACTAAAAAAATGCCTATGCAAAGTCCGGTAACCGTAAATAAGGAAAGTAACTTCCAATGCTCATGTAAAACAGCAAAAATTTCTAACAGATCAATTTCATCATTATTCTTAATTTCTGCAGAAACAGCAGGCGGTATTGTCGGTACCTGGTAATTTTCATTCATCTTATGCGTCCTATAAAAATAATGCTCAACTCTTTTGTAATTAAAATATAGTATTCAGCAATGCATTTGATAATATAAATATACAAATAGTTTTTCAATAATAATTGGAAAAGAAGCCTATCAATCAAACTGACAGGCCTCTTTTTGAATTTGTAGCTTACTCTTTATAAAGTACCACTTTTCTTTAAAAATATATAATTCGGACTTTAATTACCTTTGGCAACTTAGTTAGCAATTCAATAATAGAATCGGTAATCACGCTTTCTGCGTCTATAAGATTATAACCAATTTTACCATTGCTCTTGTTACTAAAGCTCGAAATGTTAATGCCCGCATTGCCAATGACTTTGGTAATTTCGGCTATCATATTAGGGACGTCTTCGTTAATAACCACCACGCGACTTTTAATTCCCATGTGAGGGTGTTCATCGAGGTTTGGGAAATTTACGGAATGACGCACACAACCATATTCGAGATAGTCTTTTAATTGGTCTACAGCCATAACAGCACAGTTTTCTTCGGCTTCTTCGGTGCTAGCGCCTAAGTGAGGCAAACATAAAATTTTCTCGTGAGCGATTTGCTTAACATCTGGAAAGTCACTCACATAACACTCAAGACGATTTGCATCTAACATGGCATAAATAGCGTCCATGTCGACAATGCCATCTCGAGCAAAATTCAAAATATACTGGCCATTAAAGGAAGCTAGGTTTTCAACATTTAAAAGATTTTCGGTCGATCCCTTAATAAAAGGCACATGCACGGTTAAAAAATCGGCGGCGGCAATGACTTCTTCTAGATTTTTAACCACGGTTACTTTGTTAGAAAGGCTGTGCATATTCGCCACGCTTGGATATGGTTCATAAGCGATAACCTTCATGTCTTTCCAACGAGCATAGTTAGCAACTAAAACGCCGATCTTGCCAAGCCCAATAACGCCGAGTGTCTTGCCGCTGAGTTCAGTGCCTACAAATTTACTTTTTCCTTTTTCGACTGCTGTTGCCAAATCGGGTCTAGAAGTATCGAGTTCTTGTACCCATTGCGCTGCCTTGTGTACATGGCGAACAGCCATACCAAGCGACGCCATAACTAATTCGGCAACTGCATTTGCATTCGCGCCTGGGGTATTAAAAACGCATACGCCTTTGGCACTTGCTTTATCGATCGTTATGTTATTCACGCCAGCACCAGCCCGTGCCACAGCAATTAAACCGTCATAAGAATCGGTGTCTACTTTAGCACTACGAACCAAGAGTGCGTGAGGTGAATCTTGAGTGTCGGAGACCTCATAGCGATCGCCAAATAGGTCTAAGCCCTTGTTCGAAATTTTATTGAGAGTTTGTATTTTAAACATAACGATTCCTTTTTAATTGATCACTCTTTTAAATCTGGTTCTTTCCAAAGTCCACGAGCTTTTATGAGTTCGACGAGTTCTTCGATTGCCTCTGCTTCGGGAATATTTTTCTTGACGGGTTCGCGATTTTCGTATAAAGTAATTCGGCCTGGAGCACCACCAACATAACCAAAATCAGCGCCAGCCATTTCACCTGGCCCGTTGACAATGCAACCCATTACGGCAATAGAAACGGTGTCTAAGTGGCCAAATCGTGCTTTAATTTTAGCGAGCACTTCTTGAATGTGGTACAATGTCCTACCGCAGCCAGGGCAACTTATAAAATCAGCTTTGCTACGGCGTACGACTGCTGCTTGCAAAATATCGTAAGCAAGCGCTACTCCATTTTCGCTCGAATGCGTGTCTTCAATACAAACGGCGTCTCCAATGCCATCGACTAAAAGGCTGCCCCAAGTGGCTGCAAGTTTTAATTTATCGATCGTTTTAGTGCCTATAGAAGCATATAATAAAATAGGATCTAGACGCTTGTATTTTTCTAGAATCGCCGTCAACATGCGTACAGCGGGCACGGCGTGGTCACCTGTGTAACAAAAAAGAGAAGGAGACGGGTACTTAGTGGGATCTGCTGCAAAGTCTGCAATATCGAGCATGCTGTTGAGGTGCGCGAGCGGGGCATCGTCCAAAGAACCTAAAGCAAATTCTGGAGAACGAGGCTTTTTTGTGGGCACAATCACGAGCGTTCTTTCGCCTACTCGTATTGGGTTTGCCCCTCCAATTTCTGTACCAGCAAGTGCAATAGGAACCGTTTCTCGACGGCTATAGTAATAGGGGCTTTTTTCTAGTTCGGGCACATCAATTTTTGGAATATTGACCAAGGTACATGCTTCTATTAGTTCACGAGCCACTGGAATTTCAGCAACGGCGTCTTCTGTAAGAGAAACGCGAATGGTGTCACCTAAGCCATCTAAAAGAAGAGTCCCGATACCAACTGCCGATTTCAATCTACCATCTTCACCTTCGCCCGCTTCTGTGACGCCTAGATGAAATGGATAAGACTTAAATTTTTCTTCTTTTAATTTAAGGGCAAGAAGGCGATAAGCCTCAATCGCGACTTTAGGATTAGAGCTTTTAAGGCTTACTACCACTTGATCAAAATCTTCTTTTTCACAAACAGCCAAGTACTCAAGAGCACTTTCGACCATGCCTTCTACTGTATCTCCATACTTATAAAGCATTCTAGGAGATAAAGAGCCGTGATTCACGCCAATACGAATAGCTCGATTGTAGCGTTTAGCTTCGGCTAAAAATGGGCCGAAGGCCTCATAAACTTTCTCTTGTCCTTTTTCGAAATCCTCGGCATCGGTAACCGAGTCGACAAAATTTCCGGGATTAATGCGAACTTTTTCAACCCACTTCAACGCTTCAAAAGCGGCTTTTGGTTGAAAGTGAATATCAGCAGAAATAGGAACATCACAACCCGTAGCGCGAATGCGCTTAACAACTTCTTCAAGAGCTACTGCATCTGAATAAGTGGGGACGGTAATGCGAACCATTTTACAACCAGCATTAGCTAAGGCAAGAGTTTGGCTAACAGTAGCTTCAATATCTTTAGGTTTTGTTGTCGTCATGGACTGCACAAGAATAGGAGCGTCGCCCCCAATCCAGGTATTGCCTACACGAACCTTTATTGTATCACGACGTATCGCATGAAAGCGACTGGCCATATACGTAAATCCAAGTTTTTTTAGCATGTGCCGAATATAGAAATAATAGTGAAAATCGGCT
>DUVD01000146.1 GCA_012841225.1 Fibrobacter sp. | reverse complement strand
GATTATTCCCGTCGTTAAAATCATCAATAATCGTCATTGCAGGAAGCGAAGAACTTGAGCTATTTATAGAACTGCTGCTCACAGGGGCCGAAGAAGAGGAGCTCTCTGCGGAACTACTGCTGCTTAACGCTTGGCGCCAAGGAGCTAACAAAGCGTATTCTTGTAGTTTATTATAAATATAAATTCCAGACTCGGTCATTAACGAGGTGTTTCCCCAATTGGCCGCCACCGTTTGGTCAAATGCAGGTGCCTCTTCTTTACCAAAAAAGGATGACCCAGCGTAATCATCATTTACCTGCCAAGCCACATAAGACAAACCGTTAGAATCTAAAAAAGAAAGCCATTTTTCGGAGCTTAATAAATCATGAGTCTCGTAATGAGCAGCGGCAGCTAAACCACCGTCCGAATGAGTCGTTGTAAATTCAGAAACAAAAACAGGATAGCCCGCACTGAGAGTGGTTTTAATTTTATCCCTATAAGTTTTACTGTTACTACTTAAGCTAGTAGGTGTTTGTGAGCCAGCGTAAAAATGGAAAGAATAGGCAATATTAACGCCGGTAATAGGGGCATCGACAATCATCTCTACATCTTGAGAGTATGAGGGCGTACCTATTAAGATTAAATTGCTCGAATGAGATCGAAGTACAGTGACTAAAGTTTGTTGATACGAAGAAATGCTTGCCCATTCATCGGATTCTGGACGATCAAAAAGTTCAAAAATCACATTGGGCACACTACCATATTTTTGAGCTATTCTCAAGAAGAACGCAAGAGCAACTCCTTGTTCTTCAGCAGAGCTATTGAGGGTGCTGGAGCGCCAATCCACAATCACATAGACATTTTTTGCAATACAAGCGTCAATCACGTTATCGAAAATCTTTCTGTAATAAGCGGAGTCAGCCTGGTAGTTAGCTAAAGTGGTGTACTCCAGAGGAGCCCTAATGATTTCGGCTTTCCAAACATCGACCATATTGCTTACAGTAGTCGCGTTAAAAAAATTAACACTCGGTTTAGCTTTATTAGCTGGCCCGAGGCTTACCCCTCGAAGTGGTACAGGGAGTTCTGTATTAGTGCTCACAATTTTACTACCACTTACGCTCAAAGCACCATAATAATCGACAGGACCATCAAAAGCAAAGACCGCTAAAGAGGAGACCCACAAAATGCCAAAGATTTTTTTAAAATTCATACCCGCTCCTAGAAAACAATACAAGCTAAAGGGATTACTTAGCTTTCTTAACTTATTATAATATAATTTTTTTTTATCAAATAAAAAACATCCCTAGGTACTATACGGAAAAAATGAGTTCTAATGGGTATTTTACTTCTTTCTTTTGGCTATTTGCTATATTACCTCGCTATGATAGACTCAATTATACTCGGATTACTTCAAGGGCTAGCTGAATTCTTACCAATTTCTAGCTCAGGTCACCTCGTTTTGGGAAAATCGCTTCTCGGCATGAAAGAAGCCGGCATGTTTTTTGACGTAATGCTCCATGCAGGGACACTACTCTCTATTTTTGTAGTTTTTAGAAAAAAACTTCTCAAAATGATAGTCGGCTTTTTTAAAAAAGACAAGGAACAGCGGGAATACGTGTTTTACATCGTTTTGGCCTCTATTCCTACCGCTATAATTGGCTTAGGCTTTAAGAGCCAATTAGAAGCATTATTCACAAACCCCAGAGCTGTTTCAATTGCTCTTCTTTTTACTGGGACTTTATTATTTTTAACGCGCTGGGCAAAACCAGCACAAGAAGTAGAAAACGCCAAAATGAACTGGTGGAAAGCCCTAATTACCGGAACAGTCCAAGGAGTCGCTTGTATTCCTGGTATAAGCCGAAGTGGTTCCACAATTAGTTCGATGTTATTTTTGAAAATAGATCGCAAGTTTGCCGGTGAATTTTCTTTTTTAATGAGCATTCCAGCTGTAGGCGGTGCCGCTCTTCTCGATCTGATCCATTGGTTTGAATGCCAAGGAGCAAACGCCCTTTTAGAATCCTGTCGCACTGCGGGGACTTTTAATTTGGCTCTTCTTGCTGGGATGGTTGTCGCTTTTGTAACTGGTATATTTGCTCTGCGCTGGTTACTCGTATTTGTTCAAAAAGGCAAGCTACATCATTTTGCTTGGTACGTCTGGGCCGCTGGGATTTTGGGGTTACTGTTTATTCACCCTTAACTAGGTAGCGATGGACTGCGTCTATGTCCACCCAAGCGCTCCGATCCACCGTCTTATGCCAATTAAAGTCGGTAGGAAACAGCGAGTCCATAAAAGGCCAAGGCCTAATAAAATCTTTAGGCAAAAACGAGTATAATTTTTCGCAGTTTATTCCCAAATGCCCCACCCTTGGAGGCATGGGGCCGGCTGCTACTCGTAAGCAACCCATTAATAAATCAGATTTATAACAGCCCAATGCATTAATAATTTGCCCCACTTGGTAGAGCGAGACAATGCGCTTCCCACCACAGTGGTATATCCCTGGTGGGATCGGGTTTATTAAAATGTACTCTACTACCCTACAAAGGTCGTCGCCATATATAGGGTTTCGATATTCATCAGTATAGAGAGTGGCAGGACGACCCGGCCTAAAGCGATAAGCGATCCAATCGATAGCACCAGCCTCGCCTCCAGGAGCATAATCCATTGGCAAAGGCACTCTTAAAAGAACTGCATTTGGCATTAATTCTTGAATACTCTCTTCTGCTAAAGACTGGTGTTTTCCATAATTGTGAATAGGATCTTTAGGGTCTGTTTCGATGTAATTGCCGAGTCCAGATTCTCCACTAAAAACCATATCTGTAGAAATCCGAATCAAAGTCGATTTGTACTCTGCAGCTAAACGAGCAGTCTCTACCCCTTGCGTGTAGTTCAAGAGCTTAGACAAAACAGGGTCACACTCACAGGATTTTAAGGCACAGTTGCCACTCGCATCTATTACGGTGCCAAAGCGATGTCCCTTAAAAATAGCGGCAAAGGAATTGGTTTCCTCGGCATCAATGCCAAACACCGTGTCGCCTGTAACACAGGCATTTTTTTTAGGACGAACCCCGTAAACTTGTCCTGGGAACAAGGACTTAAAATAGCGAAAAAGTGCATACCCAGGAACCCCAGCGAGGCCCGTGACTAAAATAGGCAAACGTATATTCATAGGTACTTTAATCGCCATAAGTAAAAAGCGGCCAGTTGATGCGGGTGATTGATTTCTCCAGATATAATTTTATTTTCTAATTCGAGCGAGGATAAAAGCATAACGTCGATTTCTTCTGTGGCATCTAAATTGGTTTGACCACTTTCGACAACACCATCTGCAAAGACCACAAAATAACGACCTCGATGGCGATCTGGGTTCATGGGGTACTCACCGAGGTAAGTCCACTCCCCTTCAGCGTAAGCACATTCTTCTTGGAGTTCTCTTTTAGCCGCATCCATGGGCGTCTCTGTAGCATTTATGATGCCAGCTGGAAACTCTAAAGATATTTTTTGTGTGCCATGCCTGTATTGCGATTCGACAAGCCACTTTCCTTCTTTTGTTCTCGCTAATATGAGAACCCAATCGGGCTGCCAAACGGTATAAAAATCATCTATTATTTTTCCATTTGGGAGTTCGCATTCTTCTCGATTGATTCGAAGCCAAGGAGTGTCCAATATGGACTTTTTTGAAATAAGACGCCAAACTTTATTCATAGCATTAAATATAAGGTACAGGGTCTAACAGAGACTCATCGATGTCTCGATAGTCATAACGAAATTCTTTTTCCAATAAATAAAGAGCTAAGGTGACATTAGACCAGTTCTTTTTAACGCCAATAGACTCAAGGCCTTTAGTTATTAAAGGAATCGAGCTTTTTAAATCCATCCTCCAGCTCACATCATCCCAAATAAAAAGGAGAACAGGAACCTTAGGACTCTTTTCTAAACCCAAGCTGCCTCTGTCATTCTTGACTTCAAAAGGACCAAGAGGCAACGAAGTGACCATTTCTAAAAGGCCTTTTTTACTTGTCACTAGATAGAGCATGCGGTAGTCGTTTGTTTTAAAAAGGTGTTCACGTTGAAATAAATGGAATGTTATAATAGCGAGAAGCTCGTGAAAAGGGCGTTCCGAAAGCATTTCTTTGGATTCTGTTTTGGCTGCTTCCTCTAAATCATCAAGCCAAAAGCGTGATTCATCTGTAATGTAGGGAAGCAGACTATCGGGAGCCACTCCACGTTGAATTTTTGAAAGCATTTCATTAAAGGTGTTTTCTAAAAGAAGTTGTTTTTCATCTTGAAGCATTTGATAAGAAGCCGCTTTTTCGGAAGTAGAAGCACTTGTTTCTGGGCTAGAGGCGGCACATCCCCACAACAAACTAAAACATAAAACAAATGTGATTTTAAGAATTGTATCTTTAATAATATGCATCGCGATACCTTTTTACTTATGCCATTAAACGAACTATTGAAAACCTGTACTATGAAAGGATTTCAAGGAAGCGGACCCGGAGGCCAACATCGGAACAAAACAAATACCGGGGTTAGCCTTAGGCTCGACGAGTATAAGTTAGAAATCAAATCCTGTGAGAGTAGAAGTGCTAACGAAAATAAAACCCGTGCACTGCATCGTATGCAGATGGCTTTAGCACTTAAAGTCCGAGAGGAGCCTCCTCCTCTAGAAAAACTTAGTTTTCCAGGAAGTCAAGGGCGCATCCAATCTTCTAATCGCCTTTTTCCATTGTTTATTGCTCAAGTTTTAGATATAGTGGCTGCAAATCGGGGTGATACAAAACCAGCAGCAGCTGCATTCAAACTGTCTCCCAGCGCCTTAACTCGTATTTTACATCAAGAAAAAAGCGTAGTAGAACAAGTTCAAAAGCTTCGTCAAGAAGGCGGAAAACCAAAACTGCGCCTATAACAAGCACTACCTATGCACGAGGATACCAGCGCAAACACCGGTAATTATAGTAGTTATTACCAAAAACAATACCATTTCTTAGAATAAAACTCATCTAATTATAAATCATGTAAATAGCGTTTAATAAGCTATAAACAATTCGTTTTCCACAAAGTTTTCTGAGCGTTTAAAAAGAGACTTCTTTCAATAGAAGAATCTTTCACCTCTACTCTGGAGTTCTCATGCTTTTTAAAAATAAAACAACCATTTCATTTCTGTTATTTTTAAGTATCGCATTACTATTGTCTTGTTCTGCCGACAAAGAAAAATCGCTTCCGGCCACTTCTGAAAACGCTGATTTTAGTACAGTGTTTTTAAATGCAAAGTCTCTACCCTCCGCCTTATTAGATAGCCTTGTTATTCTAGCGACAGGGATTGATACTATTCGAGAAGTACAATACGACACCGAAACTCCTTTGGAAATGCAACTGTTTCCTCATACGCCTTGGCGTTTTTATGCGGGGCTTTATGCAGGCGGGGGTATTTTAATGCAAGAAGGTTCTGTGGAAATGGAGCTTCAAGCAGGAGAATCGTTTTTTGTAGAAATTCCATTAAGGGCTTTAGTCGGTTTTGTTTATGTCGAAATCCCTATTGGCCTTGAAAACCCAATGCAAATTGCCTCTGGTGCTTTAAGTTTAAATTCAAAAGAAACCAACAAGACTTTTTTATTAAATCTAAAAGGCCCTATTGCTTTTTTCTCCAGTGATGCACTTCCTTTAAATACAAAGTATTTAGCTACAGTCGTCTTAGAAGATATTCATGGCGATACCATTTTTACTTTTCAAGACAGCATCAGCATCCGCGATAATAATCCCGTTTTCAATTGGCAACTGACCTCTTTAAGGAGCTCTGTTAAGCTTTCTATCCATGCAAAAGTCATAGAACCACAACAATTTTTTGCCGAATTCCCACAATCCAAAAAGCGTCTCCCTGTAGCTAATGACATTGTATTTACTGAGGTGTTTGTAGCCGAAAAAGACCACTTCGAATTTCTAGAATTGTTTAACGGCTCTCTTGATTCTTTAATATTAGATAGTTGTTCTGTTTCTACCAAAAGTGGCGGCACGAGCAATATAATGTTTCCGCTAAACACCATAGTACGGCCCGCATCGTTTTTTAGCATCGGCGGCGATAGCGTCTTAGGAGCCAATTTAAATTTATCTGGTTTTACCTTAATTAACACCAAACAAGCTCTTGTTTTGCATTGCCGAAATCAAAAAATTGATTCTCTTTTTTACAGCTCTACAGACACATTAAACATCGATACTCTTAGTATGCAAAAAAATAAAAGCGCTCAGTTGCCCTTACGCTTTTCAAATGAAAGTAAAAATTATTCTAAATGGTGTTTTTCAAGCCCTTCTCTTGGAAGAGACGCCCTATGTGAATAAGAAACCGCCAAACTTGACGATCACGCCTGCAAAAACAACACTCACCATTGTCATTAGTTTAATTAAAATATTCAAGGAAGGGCCGGCGGTATCCTTAAATGGATCTCCCACGGTATCGCCCACCACTCCTGCTTTATGAGCTTCAGAGCCTTTGCCACCAAAATTACCTTTTTCAATAAACTTTTTAGCGTTATCCCAAGCACCCCCAGCATTATTCAGCATGCAGGCTAGTGAAAAGCCAGAAGCAAGGGCGCCAGCGAGCAAACCAAAGACCCCAGCAATGCCCATTACTAAACCAACCAAAACGGGAACCAAAACGGCAAGCATCGAAGGCAAAATCATCTCTTTTTGAGCCCCAACAGTAGATATCTCGACACAGCGCGCATAATCGGGTTTGCCTGTGCCTTCCATAATACCTGGTATATCTCTAAACTGGCAACGTACCTCTTCGACCATGGCTGACGCGGCTCTGCCTACCGCTTTTATTGTTAGGGCGCTAAAGACAAAGGTCATCATCGCTCCAATAAAAAGCCCGCCTAAAAGCATGGGGTTCATGAGGGTTAAATCATAAGCGTACATAAAGTCGGAAATTTGAGCATTCCTAAGGACCAAGGCGACCAATTGCCCGTTTTCTGCAATGGCACGAGTACCATCATCTAATAGACGTACTCCTTCAATGCCATTTACCGCTTGAGCTAAATCAGAAACGTTGTTGGTAAAATGAATGCTTCCCACTTTAAAAAAACCACCGGCATCTTGTGCTAAATGACCAAGCCATAATTTGATTTCTTCTATGTAAGAAGCAAGAAGTGCCATAGCTGTTAAAGCTGCAGATCCAATAGCGAAGCCTTTTCCTGTAGCCGCTGTCGTGTTGCCAAGCATGTCTAATTCGTCGGTACGGCGGCGTACTTCTTCGCCTAGACCAGCCATTTCGGCATTACCACCAGCATTGTCTGCAATAGGGCCAAAAGCGTCAGAGGCTAAAGTAACTCCAAGTGTAGAAAGCATGCCAACAGCCGCAAAACCGACTCCGTAAAGGCCCATCGACATGTTTTCAAAACCACCAGCAAAACCAAAAGCACATATAATGCCAATAACAATAGTTATTACAGGAAAACCAGTCGAAAACATACCCACGGCCATGCCATCGATAATCGTGGTTGCAGGGCCTAACTTAGTTTGCGAGGCGATTCCTTGGGTAGGTTTATAAGCATCAGAAGTGTAGTATTCCGTAAATTGACCGATCAAAACGCCCGCAACTAAACCAGACAATACAGAGGCAAATATGCCTAAGGACATAAATCCAAAATACACCAAAACAAGAAGAGAAATTATAATTAACACAGAGGAGCCTAAAGTGCCTCTAAGTAAGGAAGCCAAAAGTTGTTTTATGGTAGCTTCTTCTTTGGTGCGAACCATAAAAATGCCAACTATCGACAATATAATTCCAATAGCCGCCACAATCATAGGAGCAATTACAAACTTGGAATCAAGCCCTGGAAGCACCGCTCCTAAAGCCGCTGTGGCCAAAATTGAGCCACAATAAGACTCATACAAATCAGCGCCCATCCCAGCCACATCACCAACATTATCACCAACATTATCCGCAATAGTCGCAGGATTTCTAGGGTCATCTTCGGGGATACCCGCTTCTATTTTACCAACTAGATCCGCTCCAATATCAGCCGCTTTAGTATATATACCACCACCTACGCGCGCAAATAAAGCTTGCAAAGAAGCACCCATGCCGAAGGTCAACATAGTCGTAGTAATTTCGACTCTTTTAGCGTGAGTCCATATAGGATTTGATATTAAAGTGTCCGTCCAGCCAGAAGCCGTTAAAGAGGCTTTTTCAGCTAAAGTCAAGCCAAAATTGAACACGTTATTATCATAAACGTAATTCAATAAAAAGAACCAAGCAGAAATATCCAACAAACCAAAACCAACAACGACCAAACCCATTACTGCTCCACCACGGAAAGCAGTAACCAGACCTTGATTTAAACTTGTTCTGGCTCCATTGGCTGTGCGAGCACTGGCATAAGTAGCGGACTTCATTCCTAAAAATCCACATAAACCAGAGAAGAAGCCACCTGTTAAAAAAGCTAATGGGACAAAAGGATTTTGCACCCCGATTACGGCAAGCCCAACAAAAACAAAAAATAAGATGATGAAAACGACAGAGACCGTTTTATATTGCCTTGAAAGATAAGCAAAAGAACCCTCACGAACATACTGCGCGATTTCTCTCATGCGCGGCGTGCCCTCCTCTTTTTTCATCATTTTTTTGAAAAAATATAGTGCCATAATCAAGGCCACTAAAGCTGAACCAGGGACTAAATACCAATAGTAAGGGATAGATAAAAAAGACATTACAAACCTTTCTTAACTTAACATTAAGATGATTGATTCTTCCAACATTACTAAGAAAACTAGCATAAAAAAAAAGAATAGGGTAATAAAACCAAGTAAAAACAAGCTAACAAAGGATTTTAATTATTATTAAAAAGAGAATAAACCGTTATAAATAATTAAAAATAGTTGCCAAAAAAATCTAAAAAAAGACTTTTTCTAATAAAAAGCTAAAAACAGGGTTATTTTTCATGACGACCAGCTCTCAAGTTTTTAGGTAAAACCGTTTTATGCCAGTTCATCCATTCTTCATAATAAATGTACTTTCTTTCGCAACGTTTAAAATCTCTTCCATGAACAATACGACGATTGCCTTTTATAACAACAGGGATTTTAATATGTAGGCATTCGTGATAAACGACTCCCGCAATCGCATATAAAGGGCAGTTAGAGGCATCGTAGCCTTTACTAATGCTTATCACGTGAACCGATTCTCCTGTGATGGGGTCTTTTCTAATGCTATGAAAACTAAGTCCTCCCCAACGGCTGCTCCAAGTTATGCGACAGTCTAACTCCCCTGCAAAATAAGTTTCGTTAACAGCCGCTAAAACTTGGTCTAAGTCGTAATGCTTTCCTTTCGAGCGGATGGGAGGAAAACGCCCTCTAGCGTCCAACGTTTTTTCGCCCTTGTCAGCTAAAACTTGATCTACTGCAGCCCAAAAACGATCTAATAAATTTTTGATTTCTGCTTTATTCTTTGCCGTTTTTCTTTTATGAGCACAAAACGCCCACTGTGCGGCTAGCTCTCGCGCAAAAACGAAGTCGTCTGTTTTCATGTAGCTTGGTAGCGTAACTTCAGGGCGTCCAAATATTCCTTTATAACTACAACGCATGCTTTTTTTTAAGCGCGGGTTATAGCGAAATGCCACTAAACTTTTAGAAGAAAACTCAGAAGAAATAGTAGAGACACTTACTTCTTTTTTAATGCGAAATAAATCGAGCTGGAAATCAAACAGCCCCATAAAAAACTTTACCCTCTAAAGCATTCATCTGTAACATGCCTTCGTAAAGGCCTTCAGACAAATTAAGATTTTCATAGTGTTTAGATAATAATGCTATAGACTCTTCGATCTCGTCTGGCAAGTAAACAATAAAGCTTCGGTTTAGGGTGGTTTGCAAATGCAAAGGAACGCAATATTTCGGTTCTGTTTCACTAAAGTACATTCGACATGTGACAGGTCTAAATTGATAAAAAGTACAACTTTGATCCTCTTGTATAAAAGGACACGGCAGCCACTCATTAAAAAAATCGTGTAATGCTTTTTCTTCGGGGTCATGATCCTCGCCTTCATCCAAATGATCTTGCCCTGAGCGGTCCAACAGGGACTGAAATCGTTCTGCCCTAGAAAAGCATTTATTCATATAGGTAAAAAGAGCATCCGAATCACGCACTTCAGCGTATAAAGCAATTATTTCAAAAGGGGAGATGGACATGGGGTAATGGTGGCAGCAATTGCCACAATGAGCTCCGCATTTGACTTCCACTTTGTGCTGAGGTAGCGCCGCCTTCAAGTAATCCGCAAAAATTTGGTGATAGGAGCTTACAAACTTTGAAATAATGGGCAATTCAGAGATCAAGTTATCTTGATCAATGGCGTTTTCTCTATTAAAAAAAGTCGCTATTTTATCTAAACGAGCTTGTTCTTCTCGTAAAAGTGCGTTTAAGCGAGCTTCAGCATGTTTAATTGATTTTGTCGGAAAATATTCTTGAAGAACGTCCATTGGCAAAATATAACCAATTCGATTTAACAACACTAAGCAGTTAGAATTAAAAGGAATGAAAAATGAGAACTTTAAGAAATAAAAGGGGATAGAAAAAGTAAATTTTATTTATTTTTTGTTTTTAGAGACGTAAACTTGATGTAAAACGATTATATTCATAAAAGGGTATTTCTAATATCAAAGTTGTCACTCTGCTTTAGGTACAAGGGTATGAAAATTAAAAGTGTTCCTCTATTGCAATTACTTTACCCAAAGCTATTGCTTTTAATTCCTTTACTAGCTGTTAGCTGTAATATATTTAATCCAATGGGTATCCGTTCACCAGATGATACCGATTCTGATGCTTTGATTCTAGAGGGTTACCTCCATTACCAAGATGCCGAGTACGATAAAGCGGTAGAAATGTTTGAAAAAGCAATTAAAGCCGATTCCACCAAATCAGATGCTTGGTTAGGGCTTGCAAAGTCAACTCTTTATCAATCTAAGATCAACCCTTTTGGGCTTATCCCCTACTTTCAAATTAACGAAGGGGAAACACCCTTTATAGATGCACCAGATGAGTTCGTAAATTCCTATTCCGAAGGCATCTCTAAAGCCCTTCCTTTTATAAAAGAACTTATTCGAAGAGATACCTTAACATCCCTCTACTACGATTACAAAAGGGCAAAAGAGAGCGAAGCGCTTTCTCCTGCGCTCGAAAGCTTTAAAGAAAAATATGGCAATGCACTCGAAAAGTTCCCTCTTTCCGACCAAAGAATTGTCTTTGCCAATTTTTCACTCGGCTATGGTTTTCTTTCCATGACCGATGCTTTACTTGTATTTAAAAAAGCCACCCAGGGTATTTCTCTAGACTTGTTTGTAAACCCAGAAACAGGCGAACTCGAATTCGATCTTGATGCACTTCAAGTCGCTGCTTTAGATGATCCTGAACTCATTTCAAAATTAAATGAAAGTTTTTCGCATCTAAGTGAAAACTTAGATTTTCTCGCGACCTCCATTCTCCCTTCTATCACGGAGTGGTCTGGAGACAGCAGCTCGTTTTTGGGGAGTGACTCTTTGGGGAATATAGACGAAATACAACAACTTCTCACCGAACAAATAGAACGTCTTAATGCGACTACATTTCCTTCCACTGAAGAGAATAGCGGGGGCAATGAATAATGACTTTTAATACTAAAGTTTTTTTATCTGTTTTTTTTGTTGCTTCTTTCGTTTGGGCAGCAAAGGGTCCTGTTCACAAATCCCTTCGCGCTTATTCTATGGGAAACGCGCATGTCGCAGTAGTCGATGATAAAGAGGCTATTTACTATAACTACGCGGGGCTTGCCCAAATAAACCGACTTGGCAACTATGAACTTCGTCCGCAACAAGGGTATTACCCTAAAAGTATTCTAAATATGCGGGTCAATATCGGGGGTGCGGCTCCATTTCAAGAATTACTAAATTCTTATGACGTGGTTTTAGATGTTCAGGACTTATATAAGCAAGCAGAAAAAGACGCCAAAGCAAATGGCACCCCTGTTGAAGAGGCCTTTATCGATTCTTTAGGAAGCCACCCTGAACTTTCTAATAAAATAAATGCTTATGACCACGCCCTCTTAAGCTTACTTGCCAAGTTCGATGCAGAACTCGCCTTCCATAATTTTGGAGGGGCCGTTTGGGTCGATGCGAACGTCGCCCCTTATATTGATGGTGGCTTAGTCATTCCATTTTTAACAGTGGATACGATTTACGTTAATGCAGTAATACAAGGCGGCGTAGCTTATGGCTTTACAGATCGTTTCTCTGTGGGTGTGGGTGCAAAAGCAGTAAAACAGCAAACTGTATCTGTTTTTACATTAGGAGCAGATAATTACTCCGCCATCAAAGATTCCCTTCAAGCTAAATACTCAGAAGCAAGAAGTAATATATTTGATTTTTCTACAATTAGCTTTGGTATGGATTTTGGTGTGCTCTTTCAATTAAGCCGTGAAACTAGGGTTGGCGCTTC
>DUVD01000145.1 GCA_012841225.1 Fibrobacter sp. | reverse complement strand
TTCCCAAAAATTCACTTATTTGAGCTTCATAGCAATAAAGGCTTTGGTGCAGCGAATAATTTTGCTGTCCAAGAACTCATTAAAAAGGGTGTTGAATTCGATTCCATTTGTATTTTAAATAACGACACTCTGCCCAAAATGCAAACCCTTCCTTTACTTCAACAGGCTATAACCCGTTATAAAGCAAGCCATTGTGATGAAGTGATTATCGCTCCACGCATCAAAAGTATTGATGGCAGAGAGCAAAAAAATTACTACGCCAAAATCTCTTGGGTTCAGTTTTTGCTCAACGCCTTTAGGTCCGAGCAACAAGCCTCAAATTATTTGCAAGGCTCGCTCCAGCCAACCGATGACCCCACCTTAGTCGAAGCCTATTGGGTTAACGCCGTTTGCTTAATGATGTCGCGTTCGCTTTGGGAAAAACTAGGTGGCTTTGACGACCGTATTTTTATGTATTACGAAGACATGGATTTAGCCCTTCGCGCTAAAAAGTTAAAAGTGCGGTTTTTAATTGAGATGCAATCAATGCTCACCCATTTAGGAGGTGCTTCTTCCACGAGCTCAATTCAACAGGCATTACAAAGCGACAACTCTCAACAGTATGTTTTTTATAAGCATTACGGTTTATTAGGTAAAGGCATTTCCAAGGCATTTCGTTTTTTGCGCAGTGGTTTAAGAGTCGCCACTGGACTTCCATTTTATATTTTCTCTAAGCCTACACAAAAAAAAGTCAACACCCATTTTCGTTTGTTGAAAAATGTATTTAATGCCAAGTAAGGATTCTTTTATGAAGCGTTTGTTTTTTCTAGCCTTGGTTTTTACGTTACTACCTAGCTTCGCCTTAGCAAATTTATCGCCAACAGAAGCACCTGGTCACCTTCATATTCAGGACTCCTCCGGAGTAAACAAAATAAACATTCGAGCGTCATTAATCGATTCTCTTCGCACAACTAATTATAAAACAAGTGGTCGTTTTTACGATAACAGTACCATTATTAAGCTGTCTTTTGAAGGGCAGTTATCGCCACTGTTTCGCTTTCGTGGAACCACCGAAGTCATTTCCGATTACACCAATCGATTTATTGAACCAAATTCATTTAATCCTTACGAAGGCATTTCTTACACCAAAGAGTCCGATAAAACAAAATCATGGAGCCGTTTTACCTCTTCTCTCGAATACGACCTTTCTTTTGCTACTTTACTTGCCGGGTCAGACTTTATTAAATGGGGGCCTGCCAAAAGAAACTCTGTTATTTTAAGAGGCAACTCCCATATATATAGACCTTGGATGGATTCTACAACTTCCCTATTTGAACCTGCCCCTACCCCTTATTTTGGGTATGAATTTCAAGTCGGTCCTCTTACCTACACTCATCATAACGCAAAACTCTACCACAATAAAAATACGGGCAAGTATTTAAATGCACATCGCTTAAAAATTGAACTGCCTTTTAAAATTGAGTTGGGTCTTTCTGAAGTTACCGTTTACGGTTCTACAACTGAAGACAATAACATCAATCCAAACCCCGATGCCGATAGTGCTAATCGTTCTTTTGAATGGGTTTACGCCATCCCCTTTATTCCTTATATGCTTGCTGAACCCTTGCTTGGCGACTTAGATAACAATGCTCTTGCTTTTGACATTCGAGTTCAAACACTAAAAAACTGGGAGTTCTATGCCGAACTCTTTTTTGACGACTTAGAAAATCCCTTGTCTATGTTTGACGAATCGTGGTGGGGAAACAAATGGGCTGCGTCAATTGGTTTTGAAGCTAAAGGCATTTGTGTCTCTTCTGTTTGTTTTTCTACAAACACAGAATACACTCGTGTAGAGCCTTGGGTTTACACACACCACAAAGGTGGCGGTTATACTTACCAAAACTACGGTAGCTCTTTAGGTACCGATTTAGGGCCAAATTCTCAAGAGTTCTACACTCGCCTAGATGCAGAGTGGCAGTGGATTAAACTCTCTATGGAAGCAAGTGTTGTTAAACGCGACACCGCTTTTGGTGGCCATATCGAAGACATTCACACACCCTTAAGTGAAACCACAAAAAAATTCCTACAAAGTAAAACGACCATGCGCTACGGCGAACTAAAAGCGTCTGTGCTCTTATCCCCTTGGGAGTGGGTATGGGGTCGTTTTGGTGTTAGCCGTTACTTTGGTTATTATAGAGGGTATCGTTTAGAAAGCAGTTTAGGATTAACTTGGTAAAAAAAATGAAAAAAGATATAGAACAATATGGATTAGCACTAGCAAAAAACTCAAAGAAAGCCGCTCAAATCGTGCGCGTGCTTCCTTTAGAAATCCGCAACCGAGTCTTGCTTTTGGCGGCTAAAAAGCTACGCCAAGAAGTACCAGCAATTCTAAAGGCAAATGCTAAAGACATAGAATCATCTATAAATTTAATTTCCGAGGCGATGATCGATCGCTTAACGCTTAGTCCTGATAGCATTGAGGCTATGGCAAAAGGCGTAGAGGAAATCGCTGCCTTTGATGACCCTTTAAATAAAGTATTAGAAGAAAAAACTCTTGATAACGGAATGACATTATCGCGAGTTGCTGTGCCCATAGGGTCTGTTTTTTTTATTTATGAAAGTCGCCCTAACGTCACTATTGACGGTGCTGCTCTCTGTTTTAAATCTGGAAATGCGGTTATTTTAAGAGGTGGCAAAGAATCAATTCATTCGTCTACACTGCTCGCCAATATATTCAGAAGCGCTTTAAAAGAAAATGACATCGACGAGAATGCCGTGCAGTTAGTAAACACACCAGATCGTTCATTAATGACTAATTTACTTCAAATGACTGCGTATATCGACTTGGTAATTCCTCGTGGCGGCGAAAATCTAATTAAAACAGTGGTAGAACAAAGCCGCATTCCTGTAATTAAACACTTCAACGGCATTTGCCACATTTACATCGATAAAAGTGCCGATATGACTAAAGTCGCCCCCATCTTAGTCAATGCAAAAACGCAGCGAGTAGGAGTATGCAATGCCATGGAATGCGTGCTCATTAATCGCGACATAGATGATAAAGCAGTTGAAGCTTTTATTGCTCCTCTTCGTGAAAAAGGTGTCGAAATGCTTGGCGATGCAGAAGCCCAGAAACGAGTTCCAGGAGTTCAAGATATCGGAGAGGATTCTAATTACCACCGCGAATACCTCGCCCTCAAAATGAACGTTAAATTTGTTGAGGATGCAGCAGATGCTTGCGAGCACATCGAAAAATATAGCAGCCGTCACACCGATGCCATCATCGCAGAAGATCAAGCAATACAAGATTACTTTGTCAAAAACGTAGATTCATCGAGCGTAATGGTAAATGCAAGTACACGCTTTGCTGATGGCGGCGAATACGGCCTTGGCGCCGAAGTAGGAATTTCAACGGACAAGCTCCACGCTCGTGGTCCTATGGGAGTCGAAAGCCTTTGTACTTACAAATGGGTACTTCGCGGCAACGGGCAGATTAGATCATGAATTTAGATATCCTTATACAAGAACTGTCTTTTAACGAAAAGGGTTTAATTCCTGCTATTGTTCAAGATGCAGATCAAAAAGACATTCTGATGATGGCTTGGATGGACGCGGAAGCGATTCGCCGCACCGTAAAATGCAATGAGATGGTTTTTTGGAGTCGAAGTCGAAAAGAATACTGGCACAAAGGCGACACCAGTGGAAACGTGATGGAAGTGGTCGAATGGGCCGTCGATTGTGATGCGGATGTCTTGCTTTTTAAGGTCCGAATGAAGGGGCCTCAAGTTGCTTGCCATACAGGAGCTCGCTCTTGCTTCTTCAAAAAGATTTAAGCTTATTTCGAAAGAAAAGTCTTTTACTTGCTGTTTCTGGCGGTGTCGATTCCGTATGCCTCTTACATTATTTTTATTTTAACCAAAAAGCACTTGACATCAAACTCCTGCATGTTTGTCATGTCAATCATGGCGTTCGAGGCTCCGATTCTGATGCAGATTCCAATTTAGTAGTAAAACTTTGTCTTTCTTACGGCCTTCCTCTTGATATCAAAAATTTAGATCCCGCAGCGTTTAACAAAAAAGAGTCTTTTGAATCAGAAGCGCGAAATTTGCGCTATGAAATCCTATCAAAAATTCAAAAAGAACAAAATCTTGATTACATTCTCACCGCGCATCACGCCGACGACCAAGCAGAAACACTTTACATGCGACTTCGTCGAGGCACCTCTTTAAAAGGACTTCAAGGTGTTCTAGCCGAACGCGAAGATCAAGTTGTGCGCCCTTTCTTAAATGCTTCAAAAGAAACTTTATTGCAATACGCCAAGAAACATCATTTAGAATGGCGAGAAGACCTTTCTAATCAAAACATCAATTTTGCACGCAATAAAGTTAGGAACGTGATTCTTCCGTATTTAGAAGAGCACTCCACAGGCACCGCAGCCACATTGTCCAATATAGCTAGCCTTAGCCACCGCACTTTTCCCAAAATTATAGATTCAGCAAGTCATTTTTTAAAAAAAATTGAAGTTCCAGATGATGAATGGCCTTTCCCTAGAAAATACTCCCCTTACCCTAAGGTTTGGTGCTGCTCAACTAAAGCTATTGAAAAAGCAGTAAAGCAAATGGGCAATGGCTTTATTGAAATCCTCCGATTGTGGCTTAATGATTTTGGCTTTTATTATACCATGGAAGGCTTTCAGGTATTTATTTCCTCAAGCGAGCAAAGTCGCTATAGCTATCGAGAAGACCATATCGAAAAGTCGAAGCATTTCATGTGGTTTTATAGCACCACTAGCCCCCAAAAGCTTGATAATTTGTATCTTTTTCAAGAAAATAAACGATTTTCAGGTGAATGGCGATATCGACGTGAAGGCGATCGATTCACACCACCCGGATCTCAGTACAAAAAGCGAAAGCTGAAGAAGTGGCTTCAAGAAAAAGGAATTCCTTTATGGATTCGAGATTTTTTGCCGTTACTAACTCAAGACGCTGATGTACTTTGGATACCGGGAGTCGCTATCTCCGGAAAACTGAACTCTCTGCAAGGACGACATGACGAAAGCAAAAACAGCTTCTCCTTTCCGAAATAAAAACTTTTTCGTTATCATCACTATGATTTTAATCGTTCTATTTATGATGCGTCTTTACAACGAAGACGTAACTAAAGAACTTTCTAGAACTGAGTTTTTAGCGATGATGGGCGATTCTACTTCGGTCATCAGCCAATTGACACTTCAAAAAACAGCCGATGGAGTGGTCATTGAAGGCAAACGCGAAATGACAGCAGAAGAAATCAAAGCGGCTCCTACCCCCCCATCAGCCTTTTCTCGCTTTGCGCAAAAAGAAACAGATAAAAAACCTGTCGTTTTATTTCAAAGTCACATGCTCGAGGTTTCGAATGAGCAAATTAGCGCTTGGGAGCAGTTTAAAAACGTTAAGGTTAAAGTCATCCACGAAACGACAAGTTGGGTTGATCATTTAGTTGCCTTTTTACCCATTATTTTATTAATTGGCTTCTTTTGGTTTATGATGTCTCGTCAGACTGGCGGTGGTAAAGGGATGTTCTCTTTTGGAAAAAGCCAAGCCAAGCAACTTATACAAAATGCAAAAGACAAAACGACCTTTAGAGATGTAGCTGGTTGCGACGAGGCAAAGCAAGATTTAGAAGAGCTCGTTTTATTTCTAAAAGACCCCAAAAAATACGATGTTCTTGGCGGACGTATTCCTAAAGGAGCTCTTTTAGTAGGTCCTCCTGGTACAGGTAAAACGCTTTTAGCCCGTGCCGTTGCAGGCGAAGCAGGTGTTCCTTTTTTCAGCATGTCTGGCTCTGATTTTGTTGAAATGTTTGTCGGTGTTGGTGCCTCGCGCGTTCGCGATCTTTTTGAAACAGGAAAGAAAAATGCACCCGCTATTTTATTTATCGATGAAATCGATGCTGTAGGTCGTCAACGTGGCGCTGGTCTAGGCGGCGGTCATGATGAACGCGAGCAAACATTAAATCAACTTCTCGTCGAAATGGACGGCTTTTCTTCTAACGAAGGTGTAATATTAATAGCCGCTACAAACCGCCCCGATGTGCTCGACAAGGCACTACTTCGCCCAGGTCGCTTTGACCGACAAATCGTCGTAGGCCTACCCGATCTAAAAGGCCGCGAAGAAATATTAAATGTCCATTTACGCAAACGCAAAGTCCCTCTCGCCGATGACGTAGATGTTAGGGCTATTGCTAAAGGCACTCCTGGGCTTGCTGGCGCCGATCTAGAAAACCTTGTCAACGAAGCAGCCCTTCTTGCTGCTCGATTCGACAACACCAAAGTAGGCATGCTCGATTTTGAAGAAGCCCGTGATAAACTCTCTATGGGTTCTGAACGACGCACTCTTTTAATGAGTGAAAAAGAAAAACGAAATACCGCTTACCACGAAGCTGGTCATGCGGTAATGAACTTACTCTGTAAAAACTCAGACCCGCTGCATAAAATCACCATCATTCCTCGCGGCAACGCTCTTGGCATTACTATGTCACTTCCAGAGCGAGATCAAGTTTCTTACAGTAAAGAATTTGCCGAAGAGCGCATTATGATTATGCTCTCCGGACGCCTTACTGAAATGATTTTCTTTAATCACCAAAGCACCGGTGCTTCTAATGATATTATGAGATCAACGGAACTCGCTCGTAAAATGATTGCAGAGTGGGGCTTTGATGAAAACATTGGGCCAATTTCTTACTCTAGGGCAGACGGCGAAATATTCTTGGGTCGTGAAATTAACAGGCCTAAAGAAATGTCAGAAAAAACGGCAGAAAAAATTGATGAAGCCGTTAACAGTCTTGTATTTAGATTGAATAATAGAGCCAAAGAGCTCTTAGAAGAAAACAAAGAGAAGTTACAAGACCTTGCAGAAGCCTTAATTGAGCACGAAGTACTAGACCGCGAAGAGATCGATCGCGTCATGAATGGCGAAAAACTCGACAGCACTAAAAAAAGCCGTCAATACCAATCGCTAACCGAAAAACTGGAACGCCGAAAAAAAGAAAACACCCCTCCGCCCGATCCAGGGGATGAACCATTAAAAGAAGAACCCATCGCAGAAAATGAGCCTGAAACCAATACTGAAAACACCTAACGCACATTCTTGGCGCGTTGGAGAGCTTCTTTACAGTGGCTCTCCTGCTCCTTCGATTATGGGAATTATAAACGTCACACCAGACAGTTTTTTTGATGGCGGGCAATATAACACAGTAGAACAAGCCTTTGAACAAGCTTTAAAGCTTTTAGACGAAGGCGCGACCATTATCGACATTGGGGGGGAAAGTTCTAGACCAGGTTCCGCTACCGTTTCTTTAGAAGAAGAGCTCAATCGAGTCTTGCCTATAATTCAAAAACTGTCTCCACTAAAAGCACAATTAAATTTTTCTATTTCAATAGACACGGTTAAAAGTCAAGTGGCATTAAACGCCATTGATGCAGGCGCCGATATCGTAAACGACATTAGTGCACTGAGCATAGATCCTTTAATGGCTAATGTTATATTTAAAAAAAAAGCCTCGTGTGTTTTAAACCATATGCGCGGTGGCTTCAGCACCATGCAACAAGATTTTAAACCTTATACAAACGTGGTTGAAGAAGTCCAAAAGGAATTATTACAAGCAGCCCAAAAGTTAGTCGATTTAGGCGTGCCACGTGAAAAAATTTGTTTAGACCCAGGCATTGGTTTTGGAAAATCACTACGCGATAACCTTGGGCTGATTGCTTCTGGATCTGATTTTTTAAGTGGTGGTTACCCCATAATGTGGGGGTTATCTAGAAAATCTTATATTGGAAAAATCCCAGGATTAGAAAAAAGTAACAGGCTTATCCCTTCTGTTGTTTCTGCTTTCATAGCTGCGCTAGGCGGCGCCACTATTCTTAGAGTTCATGATGTAGCTGAAACTCAAGAATCATTAAAACTTTTGGAGGCTTTCCGAAGTTATGATTTTATTTAAATTATTTGATGTCATCGAAGTGAGAATGGCCGATATTTTGGATATACTTCTTATATCCATAATTCTCTATTATGTGTTTTTACTTTTTAGGGGCACACGCGCCGTCCAAATGTTTTTTGGTGGAGCGCTTCTTTTGTTGGCCTGGCTTTTAGGGCAGTGGTGGGAACTTCACGCCTTAGTTTGGATGCTGAGCAATGTAGCTACACTCGGCGTGGTGGCCATTGTTATTTTATTCCAGCCCGAAATTAGAGGAGCCTTAACGCGTATAGGCCAGGGTGTAAGCCAAACCAATTGGCGAAGTATTTTTTTTCACTCGAGCGGCCTTGACGAAACCACTGAAGAAATAGCCTCAGCAGTACAAGAACTCGCCAAAAACCGATTTGGTGCCCTTATCGTTTTAGAAAAAAGAGTAGGCCTTCGCAACTACTCCGATACCGGCGAACAACTCGACGCTATCATTAGTTCAAAATTACTACGATCAATCTTTTTTCCCAATTCAGCGCTGCACGACGGCGCGGTCATATTAAATCACAAGAGCATTATCGCCGCCGGTTGTATATTGCCTATACTTGCCACCTCTTCTGATCAAGAATCGAGCTTGGGTATGCGTCATCGGGCCGCTAAGGCGCTCGCCGCCGAAAGCGACGCCATGATTATTGTGGTATCCGAAGAAACGGGAATCATCTCTATCGCTTACAGAAGTACGTTAAGGCGAAAACTAAGCATTAAAGAATTAGAAGAAGAGATAAAAAGACATTGGCGAGTCTTATTTGAAGAAGTAAAAATTGAAAAAAAAGACTAAGTGAATTGAGGAAGAAAATATGACTAATACCAAAAAGCCAGAAAACAAAAGTACTCTTCAAAAGAAGAATACGTTAATTCTCGCCTTGATGTTATTATTGTTAATAACATTGTTTTTAGTACAATGTCAATTAGAAAAAATCAAGAACAATGCAACACAAGAGCAAGAGGCACAAACAGCACTTCTTTTAAAACAAAAATATGAAACAGACAGCTTACGTCGCAGCGATAGCCTCGAAGCCATAGAACTGAAGCTGGCAAGCGAGTATTTAGTTGACAGTATTAGAATCAGCGATAGCCTTGCTCAACATCAAGCAACAGTTCTCCCTTCAAAAAAAGACGACTCGACTCAACGACTGCTAAAGCAAGCGGCAATAGACTCCTTAAAAGCAGTCAAAGAAGCAGAAGCCTTAATTCGGGACTCATTAGAGAAAATTCGCATACGCGATAGCCTACACCGCGCAGACACCATTCCTCCAGAAGCCTTTTTAACCCCTCCAGCGGGGCGTTATTATGAACCCATACGCCTAAAAGTCAAGTGCGATGAAGTCAAGTGTAAGACATGGCTTTCTTTTGGGGATACCAACCAAATACAAGACGGTAGCTCTGGGATTGAATACAATAAAACCGGAGTCGTCTTTTTTAGAGCCGAAGATTCATTAGGCAACTTAAGCGCATGGGAAAAAGGAAATTACGATATGGCTAGTGATAATCGGTGTGGCAAAAATGGGTTTGCTGTGCCTGTCGGAAAAAAAGAAATCTGCGTAGACGCTTACGAATACCCAAATATCGCCGATGAAATTCCCAAAGACATGGTCTCTCATGAACAAGCGGCCAACCTCTGTGAAAAAGCGGGCAAAAGACTTTGCTCTATTGAAGAGTGGCAAGCTGCTTGCCGTGGTAAAGAAAAAGTAGTCTATTCTTACGGCAACACCTACCACCCCTTTAAATGTAACACCAATACAAAAAAAGTAATGCGTTCTGGACGCAAAGAGCAATGCCGAAGCTGGTGGGGAATGCACGACATGAATGGTAATCTTTGGGAGTGGACTAGTTCTCCTAGCCCGCAAAAGTCGGGTATGTTTCTAGTTGCCGGAGGGGCGTGGAATGGGAATAATTTAACTCAATGTAAAGAGAATAAATTCAGCTTTTACCCGCAAAATCAATACCCTTATGTTGGCTTTAGGTGCTGTAAAGACGCCCCCTAGTCTTTTTATTAGTTCAATAACCAAACAAACCGAGCAAAACTAGACTCTTATAGATTGAAAAATGCTATTTTATGACAAGGAGTATTTCATGAAAAAACAAATCTTTTTTTTAGCCTCTATTCTTAGTTTACTTTTTCTTGTTGCTTGTTCTGAAAAAGAAAAGCAACCCAATTACCAGGGTTATTGGTTAGGAGAGGAAAACATGATTTTTGAAGTCAAAAGAACTGATGATGGCAAATACACTATTTCAAATATTAATGGCAGTTTAAATGCCGAGTATAAAGAAAAAGCGCTTAGAGGCAAAAACTCACTCGATATGGACTTTTCTATGGAAGTAAAAGGCGACTCCGCGTTCTACACCTTTGGTTCTGTTACGACTTCTTACAAAAGAATTGATGCAGACACCTACAAAAAAATATTGGCGACCCAGCTGCCTGCCATTCAAAATTAAATACTTTTAGCCTATGTTAACCCAGAGTCTTTTATGCCTCTGGGTTTCTTTCTGTTTTAGGAAAAAGTTGTTCTCTTTTATAAAGCTTTTCTGGTAGTAGAGCCTTATTTAAAGCTTCTGTCACCATCACTTGCATGTTCCTACTAAGTGGTCGCTTTCCTGTTCTAGCCTTCTGAACGGTTTTGTGAGATAGCTGCCCAGGGAAGGCTTCGACAAGGGCGTGGTTAGCAACATTAGCTTCTGTTAAAATCTGATCGATACTAGTCATGAGTGAATGGGTTCCTAATTAAATTGATTCGGCTCTTTTTGTTTTCTAAGAACGAAAATTTAGTCAATAAAAGTAGTTAATGTTTTTCTAATTCAATATCACTTTAATATAACTCAATAAAAAGCACTCTTTTCTTTAATAAGTGACCTTAAATAATAAAAAAAACTCCGATAGGTTAATATCGGAGTTTTATAATTTCAAGTAAAATGATTAATCGGCGCGGTGCATTTCGATGCGTCGGTTCATTTCCTTGCCTTCTTTAGTGCTGTTATCTGCAACTGGTTGTTCATCACCATGACCAAAGGCCCTCATCCGTTTTTTCGGAACTCCTTTAGTAGCCAAGTAATTCACAACAGATTGAGCGCGTTGGAAAGACAATGTCTTATTTTTTGCAGGACGACCGACATTATCGGTATGCCCGTGAATTTCAATTTTTAAAGTGGTGTTTCCTGGAGAAAGCAGTTGTTCTGCAATGGCAGCGAGCACTTTTTTAGCATTAGGCTCTAAAACAGAACTACCGCTCTTAAAGGTCACGCCATCGAGTTTCACGTTCTCTTTAATCTCTTCGACAGGGCAACCATTTGCTTCTACAGACCCGGAGTCTAGTGGGCAACGGTCAAGACCGGTACAGACATTAGCGAACTTCTTAAGCATCTTCTTTTGGGTAACCCAAGGATCGCAAACGCCATCACCATCTGTATCGGGATTATCGAGAGGGCAACCGAAGTTGTCTGGTGAACCCGCTTCTAAAGGACACCTATCAACACCAGTGCAAACACCTTCAAAGAATTTGAGCAAGCCTTTTTCGGTAACCCAAGACGCGCAGACACCATCTTTATCAAGATCTGGGTCGTCTAAAGGACAACCATTGTTTTCAATAGGGCCTGCTTCTGAAGGGCATTTATCGACGTCCTTACAAATATTTTTGAACTGCTCTTGCAGGCCTTTTTCTGCAACCCAAGGAGAGCAGACACCGTCTTTATCTGGGTCTGGTTCGTCAATTGGGCAACCGTGGTTAAATCTAGGACCAGCTTCTGCCTCACACTTATCAATACCTGTACAAACATTCTTGAATTGTTCTTGCAAGCCCTTTTCAGAGACCCAAGGTGCACAAATCGAATCTTTATCAATATCAGGATCTTCTAAAGGACAACCACCATTAAAGATAGGGCCAAATTCATGCGGGCATTTATCAATAGCTTTACATTTTTTCACAGTAGAGTCGGTGGGGTTCTCAAAGAAGTAACCCATTTTTTGTTCTGTGACCCAAGGATCGCAAAGGCCATCGCCATCGGTATCTGGATCGGGCCAAGGACAACCCTTATTAGCTACAGGGCCAGCTTCTCCTGGGCAATTATCGTACCCTTTACAAATACTAGCGAAATCAGCAAGCTTGTCTTTTTGTGAAACCCAAGGGTCACAAACGCCATCGCCATCGGTGTCTGGGTTATCGTGTGGGCAACCCTTATTAGCTGCAGGACCAGCTTCATTTGGGCAGCCATCAACACCCTTACATATATCTTTAAAGTGTTTAGACATCTTTTTCTGTTTCACCCAAGGATCGCAAATGCCATCGCCATCGGTGTCTGGGTTATCGAGAGGGCAGCCATCTTTGCCATCCCCTTTTTCATTTGGGCACTTATCGATACCAGTGCATACGTCGGCAAATATATCTAAGAAGCCTTTTTCAGAGACCCAAG